>CALKFX010000115.1 GCA_938084875.1 uncultured Flavobacteriales bacterium
ATTTTCGTTGGTTTTAGGATCAATTAGTTTTTGATAATGTTTGTTCCATTCAAGTGGAGAAACCTTTCTATTTCCAGTAAGTTCTCCATATTCATCTACCACCTTCATATCGATGATATTAAATATCTGTTCTGGATTTACATTTCCACAAGTTTCACATTCGCTTTCATCTGCATTTACATGGTTTATTAATTTTTTGAAGTAAACTACTGCATCTACAGGATCTCCTTTATAAATTGGATATCCACCAACATCAAGAATTATCAATTGGTCAAACATTTTAAAAATTTCTGAAGATGGCTGGTGAATAACTACAAAAATTAATTTTCCTTTTAGAGCTAGTACCTTTAATAAATCCATTATAATTTCTGAATCGTTCGAAGAAAGTCCAGAAGTTGGTTCATCTACAAATAGTATTGATGGTTCTCTAATTAGCTCTAGGGCAATATTTAATCTTTTTCTTTGACCACCGGAAATTGTCTTAGAAAGAGGATTACCTACTTTTAAGTCCTTTGCTTCAAAAAGTCCAATTGAAATAAGAACCTCATTAACTAGTTCTACTAGTTTGTCATCTTCATAATTTCCGAAACATAGCTTTCCATTGTAATATAAATTCTCAAAAACTGAAAGCTCCTCAATTAATAAATCGTCTTGCGGAACAAATCCAATAACACCTTTTAAAAGTTTAGGACTCTCGTAGAGTCCAATTCCGTTTATTTTAATTTCTCCACTGGATGGAGGATAGTTGCCATTAAGAACATTTAATAAAGTAGATTTTCCTGAACCAGATCCACCCATAATTCCAACAAGTCTTCCAGATTCTTCTTTAAATGTAAAATCGTGTAAACCTTTTTTACCTGAAGAGAATTCATATTCTATATTATTTGCAGTAAATTCTATCTTATCATCACTAGTTTTAGAGAGAAATTGGGCTATAATATCGCTATAATATATTGGTGCAATTTTAGTGTTCTTAATAGAGGAACCTTGTCTTATTACCTTTATAATATTTGGTGAAATCGCTTGACCATTTAAAAATAATTCTTGTTTTCCAAAGTAACGGATGAAATAAGTTTTTACAGAAGATACTCTAAGGACGCTAATACTTCCTTTGATTCCTTCAGCATATAGTCTCTTTCCTTCAGCTTTATCATTATCAGATTTTGAATTAATAGTAAGTTGATTATCATGATTACCTAACTTATTTTCAGATGATTCTGCAAATTGTAATAATTGTTGGTACTCTTCACTGGAAATATTAAAAGTGTCTGCTACTGTTTCTGCAAATGCCAATTCTTTTTCTGTATGCAAATCATCTGCAAAAATAAATTCTAAGATTCTTATTAAAACAATTACTTTTTGTCTTTGTTCTAATTCTTCATTAATTTGAGTACATATTCTAAGTACTTTAACAGAGTTTACAGAAGTTCTTTTTTTCTTGCTGTCTTTAACTCTTTTAGTTACGTGTCTTTCCTTAATAAATTCATCAAATATCTTTAGGTATTTAACAACAAGTTCGGATGTTAAATCTTGTTTAAGTAAGATTTCAACAATATTTTTAGATGAGTCTGCAGCAATAATTTCATCCAATTCTTCTATTACATCAATTTTTGCCACAATAGCAAAAAGTTGCATAAGAGCTTTAAGAATTCTTTCACTCATTTAAATAGATTTAAAAATGAATATACCAAAAAATTGAACTTGTTTTTTTATTTTTCACAAAGATTCAAAATTTGAGTACCTTATTTGTATAAAATTTATTTTCCTTTACAAATATATAACTCTTCAGTCTTCGAAATAAAGAATGTCACAGCAATTAAATAATAAAGAAATAATCAATTTTATAGATGTAATCATTCCTATTGCTGTGCCAAAACTTTTGTCTTATCATTTAAAGGTCGGAATGAGATTAAATATTGGTCAGCGAGTATTGGTTAATGTTGGAAGAAAGAAACAGTATTCAGCAATAGTATTCAGAGTTCACCAACAAAAGCCCTCTTACACAACCAAGGAAGTTTTAGAAGTTTTGGATAACGAGCCAATTGTAAATTTAAAACAACTTGAACTTTGGGCATGGATTTCTAGATATTACATGACAACATTGGGGGAAGTTATGTTAGCAGGTCTTCCAAACAGTCTTAAGCTAAATAGTGAGTCTATGTATTTGCCTTCATTAAAAAAATATTCGGATAAGGAATTATCAGTTTTAAAACTAAGTGAGCAAAAGATTGTAGATGCCTTAGAACACAACCAGCAAATGAATTTGAAAGAAATTTCAGACTTATTGCAAATTAAATATCCCCATGTTTATATAAAAAACTTATTGAACTTAGGATGGATTCAAGATTATGAAGCTCACCAGGAAAAATACCGTATAAAAACAATACAAAAAATAAATCTTCATCCAAATCTAAAAAAAGATGAAAGGCTTTTAGAGGATGCTTTTAATAATCTATCTAAAGCACCTAAACAAGAAGAGTTACTTCTCAAATTCTTACAATTAAATCAGGACTTATCGGGAAAATCGATTCTTAAAAAGAAACTTTTGAGTGATTCTAATTTGTCAGCAGCAGTTTTAAAGGGGTTGATAGACAAAAAAATTTTAGAAATTGAAAATATTGAAGATAGTAGGATTAAAGATGTCTCGAATATTTCAAAAAAAATGCCTAACCTTTCCGATTTCCAATCCATAGCATTAAAAAAAATTGATAATTATTTTAAAAATGGAACTAGTTTACTACTTCATGGAGTTACAGGAAGCGGGAAAACCGAAATATATATCCAGCTAATTGCTCAGCAGTTAAAAAAGAACAAGAAAATATTGTATTTGCTGCCAGAGATAGCTATTACAACTCAAATTATACAACGTTTGCAATCTTTTTTTGGAAACAGAGTTGGCGTGTACCACTCAAGGTTCAGTCTTGCTGAGCGTACAGAACTATGGTACTCAATGATGAATGAAAAACTACATCAGTACGACATAATTTTAGGTGCAAGATCTGCTATATTTCTTCCATTTAAAGATTTAGGTCTAATTATAGTCGATGAGGAGCACGAGACTTCTTATAAACAGATAGATCCTTCTCCAAGATATAATGCTAGAGATGTAGCTTCAAAAATGGCTCAAATACACAATTCAAAATTATTATTGGGATCTGCAACACCAAGTATGGAAATGATGGAGCTGGTAGAACAAAAAAAGATTGGTTATGTGGTTTTAGATAAAAGATACCACGATGTTTCTATGCCAGAAATACAATGTGCAGATTTAAAAGTTGCTTATAAAAAGAAAAAGATGCGAGGAATATTTACTCCATTACTTTTGGATGCAATTCAAGATACGCTACGAGAAAGTAAACAAGTGATCTTATTTCAAAATAGAAGAGGATATGCACCGAGGCAGATGTGTATGGTTTGTAGCTGGACACCAATGTGTAAAAAGTGTGATGTAAGTTTAACTGTACATAAGTATAATCCTACAATGAAATGTCATTACTGTGGGTACATAACTAAACGAGTAGAAAATTGTGGTGCTTGTGGTTCGCCAAAAATATCCGAATTAGGAATAGGAACTCAAAAGATTGAAGAAGAGCTTTATATGCATCTAGGTAAAGAAATAAGGGTTAAAAGAATGGACTGGGATACAACTAGAAAAAAGTCCTCTTTTCAGAATATCATTGACAAGTTTGAACAAAAAGAAATTGATATTTTGGTAGGTACCCAAATGGTTAGTAAGGGTTTAGACTTTGATCATGTTGGATTGGTGGGGGTAATGCAGGCTGATGATTTGTTACATTATCCTGATTTTAGAGCATATGAGCGTTGTTTTCAGCTTCTAACTCAGGTCAGTGGAAGAAGCGGAAGAAAAAATGAAAGGGGGAAAGTGATTTTACAAACTTTTGATCCTTACCATTGGGTAATAAAAAAGGTAATGGAATACGATTTCAAATCTCTTTATAAACAGGAGTTAGCAGACCGTAAGCATTTTAAATATCCACCATATTTTAAATTGATTAAATTAGTTTTAGTCCATAAAAATTCTACTTATTTGGTAGTAGGTGCTAACAACTTGACTATTGAACTCAAAAAAAGACTAGGTGAGAGGGTTTTAGGGCCAGAATTTACAATTATTCCAAGAATAAATAATTATTACAACCAACAAATACTAATAAAGGTAGAGAATGCTTTGTCTCTAGGTAAGGTTAAGGATTTTATTCAGCTAACTATAAATCGTTGGTCAAATAAAGAAGGTAGTAAATCTATAAGGGTGAAAGTTGATGTAGACCCTATTTAGATTTATGAGAAACTCTAAGAGTAGTATTTTTCCCCCAATTATTTTTTTTAGGAATGGTGTCTCTACAAAAAAGAGCCATTAGCCAAATAATTCCAATAATAGGAATAATTATAAATAAAATAGTCCAATCGCTTTTGCCTACGTCGCGAGGTCTTCTAACACTTACAGAAATTGATGGTATAAAAATAAAAATAGAATGTAGAGTTGTTAAAGCTCCAATATTGCCTGTGGATTTTAAATCAAACGAGCTGTCAATTTTAATAAATATTAAGCCTATTTGAAGTGAAAGAAGATTAAAAAGCCAAAACTCTCTTATAGTAAATCTAGTTTTATAATCTCCATATTTTTTTAGAGCCTTAATATAAATTTTAAACATTAATAATATATATTATATATATGATTTTACAAATTCAATTTTCTTAAATAAAGTTTATTATAAAAATTATTTTCAAAGAAAATAATAAGTGATAATACCTAAATCACTTAATAAAATTGATTAGTAAACTATTATTTAATCTAATGTTTGGATTCTTTGATTATTTACTCTTAATTACGATGAAATGTTATTATAGTGAATAATTATATTATTAATCCTATGCAGTTTATATTTGTAGAGTAAATTAAAAAATATAGAAAGAAACAGGTACAATGATTAAGACTCGGAAGACTTACCTACAGTAAAAGGCTAGAAGGTATTAGTAAAAAGAAAAAACTATTTAATACAAACATGGGCAAAATGTAATTAAATTCCATCTTACATTTTATTTGAAATTTTTATTTGCAAAAAACATCATTCATATTATTTTTCTTATTTGCTTTTTTAAATATTAATGCACAGTTAAATCCTGATAGCATTGATATTGTAAGGGGTAAATATGGCACTCCTCATATATTTGCTAAAACAGACAAAGAAGTTGCTTATGGCTTAGCCTGGGCACATGCAGAAGACGATTTTAAAACCATTCAAGAAACTTTTCTTCCTTCAAAATATATGATGGGTAGATATAAAGGAAAAGAAGGAGTTCAGCTAGATTATATTTCTCAATTACTTAAGTGTAAGGAGCTTGTAGATAGAGAAATAGAAAATTTGTCTCCTGATATTCTTAGGGTAGTGGATGGCTATGTAGAAGGGCTAAATGCATATGCAAAAAAATTTCCTGATCAAGTTTTGGTTAAAAAATCTTTTCCTATGACTAGAAAAGAATATCTAGTTGGGTTTAATTTTATAATTCATTTCTTTTCAGATATATCTAAAGTTTTAAAAGATTTATTTTCCAATAATATTCCTTTAATTCAAGATTCGTCCTTAAATAATATTGGCTCTAACGGTTTTGCATTTAATAAGAGTAAAACCATAGACAATAAAACTTATATAAATATAAATACCCATCAACCGCTAGAAGGTCCTTTTTCTTGGTACGAGGCGCATCTTGCTAGTGAGCAAGGGTGGAATATGGTAGGAGGTCTTTTTCCGGGTTCGCCATTTCCATTTATTGGGACAAATCCAAATCTAGCTTGGACACATACTTACAATTTCCCAGATTTAATAGATATCTATCAAATGGAAATACATCCTAAGAAAAAAAAATATTACAAGTATGATCAAGAATGGAAAAAATTTGAAATTTCTAGAGCAAAACTTAAAGTCAAATTAAAAAATGGATTAGTTATTCCATTAAGAAAAAAAATTCTTTGGAGTGAATATGGTCCAGTTTTAAAAAACGACAGTGGGATATTTTCCTTCCATCTTTCTGCTTTAGAAAATATTTCAGCCATAGAGCAGTGGTATCAGATGAACAAAGCAGAAAATTTTGAAGATTTTAAAAGAGCTTTAAATATTATGGGTATCCCCAGATTTAATATTATTTATGCTGATAAACAAGATAATATATTTTATATGAGCAATGCATTAATTCCTTTAAGAGATACTATTTATAATTGGGAGCTTACTCTTCCAGGTAATACTTCTAAAACAAAAACCAACGGATATTATGGCTATAAGGATCTTCCAAAATTGGAGAATCCAACTTCTGGTTATGTTTTTAATACCAATAACAGCCCCTTTAATTGTACTGAAAAATCGAACAATCTTAAAGAAGGAAATTTTCCTAAAAGTTTTGGTTACAGAGAGAATATAAACAATAGAAGTTTAAGATTTGAAAATCTTATAGACAGTTTTGATCAAATAAGTTACGAAAATTTTTTAACGATTAAGTACGATCAAGAATATGCTAATCCAATATTTTGTCCATTTAAAATCAACAAGATTTTTGAAGTAACTTATAAGGACTCTTGTGAAGTAGAAGATATTCTGTCTCTTATTCAGTCTTGGGATAGAAAAGCAAATGTAGATAATATTGGAGCAGCTCAGTTTAGCATGTTTTATAAAAACTTAAGAAAGAAACTTAAAAAAATTAACTTTGATTTTGATAGAGAAATTCCAGATTCTTTACTAATTGAAAGTCTTCAAAAAACCAAAAATCAAATACTTAGAAGTTTTGACAAATTAAATATTTCACTCGGTGATTATCAAAAGCATGTTAGAGCAGATGTTGTAATTCCTATTGGCGGATTAGTGGATATGATAGCGGAGTCTTCTTCTAGTAAATATAAAGACGGCATGGTTAAAGTTATTAAAGGAGATTCCTATATTATGCTTGTTAAGTTTGGAGATGATTTACCAGAGATAGAAACTGTTTTACCATACGGAATTAGTAATCTTGCCAATTCTCCTCATTTCACAGATCAAATGAGCTTATATGCAACTCAAAAAAGAAAAAAAATGACATTAGATAAAACAGAAATCTATAAAAACTCATCCAATATTTACCATCCTAAATAATGTTGTATTTATTTTTTCTTTAAATTGAGGATGATGAATTGATTTTATGTTAAGATTTTTCTTTTTTATCTTATTGTCTTTTAAGGTTTTCACCTCATTTTCACAGTGTAATATAGATACAAGTTATACTGTACCTGGTATATATCCAAATCCTCTTCCAGATGGGTATGTAGGTCAACCATATTCTGAAGATATTACTTTTATAATGCCTTTAGATACCATGGGTGCTGTAATTCAAAACTTTGAAATTGTTAGTATCGGTCTTCCTGTTGGACTTAGCTGGGTTTGTAACAATCCTACTAATAATTACAATCCTCAAAACAATCAATATGGATGTATTAACGTTTATGGAACTCCATTGTTGTTGGGTCAATACAATGTAAATGTAAGCGTCTTAGTAGATGTTGTTTCAGCAGGTCAAACTATTGATAATATTCCTATTGATTTTCCAATTACTTTTAATATAAACAATCCATCTCTTGGGAATTCTGGTTTTTCTTCTTCACAAATTTTAGGATGTGTTCCTTTAGATGTTAATTTCACTAATAACAATCCTGGTCTGTTACAATATTTTTGGGATTTCGGAAATGGTCAGACTAGTTCTTTAGAAAACCCATTAACCCAAACTTATAATCAAGCTGGTGATTTTCCAGTTTATTTTGAAGCTTACAATAATTTAGACACTACAGACCTATATACATTAACAAGTGTTACCATTAATAGTATTTCTGGAGGTTGGGGCCCAGAATGGATTCCTTTTGTTTATACATCTAACAAACCAGATCCTTATTTTATTTTAAGAGAAAATGGAAATTTAATTTATCAATCTAATTTCGTATTAAATGACGATGGTCCAAATACTTGGAGTGTTAATATTAACTTGCATCCTGATAGTATTTATACTATCGATGTTATGGATGCAGATCAGACAGCGGCATCTGCTAATGCTTGGGAATTAACTTTTGGAACGGATGATTATATTGGCTACTATACAATAGATTTTCAAAGTTGTAATTTATGTAACGCAGGAAGTGATGCTGTTATAAGTGATTCTATAATTTATCAGCAAATACTGCCTGTACCTGCTGTTCAAAGTGTGGATACTATTAGAGTTGGGTACGAGCCTGGGAAACCAAATATTATTTACGACTCTCTTAATTATGTAGTGTATACAGATTCTGTAAATTATTCGTTACAATGGTATGTCGATACTAGTTCTCTAGTTGGACATACCAGTCCTGTAGACACTATCGTTCAATCTGGATATTATTATGTTAGAGTTTATAATAATTTTGGGTGTTTTAATAATTCAGATTCTATAAGCGTAGTTTATTGTGACCCGACTGTTGGGTTTAACATTGATTTAGATGGTGCATCAAATTTATATGTAACTAATTTATTAAATGGATATACGGTAAATTGGTTAAATAATGGGCAAATTATTCAAGGATCAACATCTAGTCTTATTACTCCAACTGTAAATGGAGATTATCAAGCTCTCCTTTCAACAGTTACAGGATGTAAATATTTTTCAAATATTTTTTCTTATTCATTATCAATTGACGATTTTTTCTCTGACTTTAAATGTTATCCTAACCCCTCTAATGAACAATTTGTTTTGTCCTGGACAGATAATAAAATAAAATCATTAGAAATATTCAATTCATATGGACAAAAAATAGATGAATATAATCTAGATTTTTCGCCTAAAATCGTGAATACTTTTGGGTATTCGGAAGGATTTTACTTGCTTAAGGTGAATTATGGCGATGATAATTCGTTTTTTAATGTTCGGCATATCGTATTACATTAAATTTCTTATAAACTTTACTAGTTTTTATGCGTTTATAACAGAGATACCAACTATCTTTACAAAAGATGTTAAGCTTCTCTATTCATAATAATGAAAATACTTCTAAGTGGGTGACCTTTATTCATGGAGCTGGTGGAAGTAGCTCTATTTGGTTTCAACAGTTTAGAGCTTTTAAAAACGAATTCAATATTTTGTTAATAGATTTAAGTGGTCATGGAAAGAGTAAGTCTAGGTTTGACGAAAATAGCAAAGATGGTTACACTTTTGAATTAATTACTGGCGATATTGTTGAGGTTTTAAATAGTTTAAGTATTAAAAAATCTCATTTTATTGGTGTTTCTTTAGGAACAATAATTGTTAGAGATATAGCAGATAGATTTCCAAATTTAGTAGAGAGTTTGGTTTTGGCAGGAGCTATTTTAAAATTTAATATTCGATCAAATATGCTTATGATTTTCGGAAATTTTCTTAGATCTATAGTGCCATTTGTTCTATTATATAAGTTAGAAGCTTTTATAATTATGCCAAAAAAAAACCATAGAGAGTCTAGGTTGTTATTGGTAAAAGAGTGTAAGAAATTAAATCAAAAAGAATTCATAAGATGGTGTAAATTAACTAGGGGAATTAAAAAAGTACTAAAATCACAAAGGCAAATAGATATTAAGACTCCATCACTTTATGTTATGGGAGCAGAGGACCATTTATTTTTACCTTCTGTTAGAAAGGCTGTTTCATCTTTTACCAATGCTCAATTATGTGTGGTAGAAAATTCTGGACATGTAGTTAATATTGACCAGCCTAAACCATTTAATGATAGGGTAATTAAGTTTCTTAAATCTTTAGATTAAGAATTCTTTAACTGAAAAGAAATAATTTATTTTACTTTTTACTTTAACCTATTTTTTATTAGCATATTTGCTGAAATTTTCATTTAATGAAATTTGGAATATTTATTAGTTTTTTCTTTTGTTGGTTATCTTTTACAGCTCAAAAAGGACAAATTGTTGGGAAAGTAGTTGATGAAAAATCCAATTCTTCAATTCTATATGTAACAGTAAGTCTGCATAATTATTTAGATACTTCTCTTATTAGTGGTGTAATTACAGACGAACAAGGTAAATTTAAGATTCAAGATATTGATCTTAATAGCTCCTATCTACTAAAATGTTCCTTTATTGGTTACAAGACCTATTTTAAAAGAATAGATTTCGAAAATGAAAAGTCAATAAACTTAGGAGATATTTTTATTTCACCCTCTGTAGAGTTATTAAAAGGTATAGAGGTAATAGCAGATGAGCCAATGATCACTTATGAAATAGATAAAAAAGTGGTAAATGTAGAGCAGATGAATACTGTTACTTCACAAACTGCAGTTCAAGTTTTGGCTAACATTACTAGTGTATCTGTAGATATAGATGGCAATGTTTCTTTAAGAGGCTCTCAAGGATTTACACTTTTAATTGATGGTAGACCCTCTGCTATGCCCAATTCAGAAGCTTTGCAATTAATACAGGCTACCAATATAAAGGATATTGAAATCATCACTAATCCTTCTGCAAAATACGATGCTGAGGGAACCGCAGGCATTATTAATATTATACTAAAAAAGAATATTTTACAGGGTGTTTCAACACTTATTAATTTCAATAGTGGAAACTCGGCAAACGGTATTGATTATTGGAATTATGGTGGTGATTTTTTAACTAGCATAAATAAAGAAAAACTGAGATTTAATATTGGGGGACAGTGGGTTAATAGAAATAGATTTAGAGATATTGAACAAATTAGAAAAATAGATATTTTAGGGGGAGAATCTCGAATTGAAAGTCAGGGTTTACATAGGTTTTTTGGGACTAACTATGGGGGGAATGTCGCAATGGAATACCACTCAAATGAGAGTAATTTCTTAAGTGTTGGGTTAAGTGCAAATACAAGGCAGTGGAATGCAGCAGCTAACTATAATTTTAATGAGTTTATAGACGATTCTCTTATAAATACTTATGAAAATAGGGAAAGAACTCTGAGAGATTTTTTATTTCTATCTTCTTCTTTGGCATACCAACACCTATTTAATAAGGACAAAGATCATTATATTTCTTTAACTTCTACATATAATTTATACGATGGCAAAGAGGATGCTCAAGCAGAATTCTTCAACGAATTGGATAAGCAAGAAGGAGGAAACAGAAATACAGAGATTGGCCCTACCAATGCGACTCGTTTAAGTCTAGATTATCAACTTCCATTTGAAAACAAAATGAAATTACAGCTTGGCACCAGAGCTGATTTCGGATTAAGTGGAGACGACCAAGATTCTTATAGATTCGATATTAACTCTCAAGAATATATCCGATTAGATTCATTTTCTACAGATGTAAAATATACCCAAAATGTTTATGCTGGATATGGAATTATCAATGGTAAGCTAAAAGACAAACTTGGTTATCAATTTGGAGTTAGGGTAGAGTATACCGATCGTTTTATATCATTAACCAATAGTTCTTTAAATGCTTCAATAAACAGATTAGATTGGTTTCCTTCAGCCCATTTTTCTTATGAAATTAATGGTAAAAATCAATTTATGGCCAATGCTTCAAGAAGAATCAATCGTCCAAGAAGTTGGCATTTAGAACCTTTTATTTCGTGGGAAGATCCATTTACCGTGAGACAGGGCAATCCAAATTTATTGCCTGAATATATTGAGTCCTATGAGTTTGGGTTTATAAGAGAACTTAAAAAAGGCACTTTTTCTTCTGAATTTTATTTTAGAAATGTTAAAAACATGAGACAAAGAATTCAAGAAGTATATGATGTCAATGTAATTGTTAAAAGACCCGTTAATGCAGGTGTTTCACAATCTCTCGGAGGTGAATTTACTTTATCTAAAAAAATTATGGATTGGTGGAGTTTTGATTTGGGACTTAATTTGTTTTATTACAAGGTAGAAGGAGATTCTTTAGTGTCTAGTCTTAACCAAGAAAGCTTTACTTATAGAGGAAGATTGTCCAATAGTCTTATTTTGCCAAGAGATTTTAAAATTCAGCTTATTACCAATTTCATTGCAGATATAGTTACAGTTCAGGGAATTGAAAAGGGATATACTACGTATGACTTGGCAATCAAGAAAGATTTAAGGGATGGTAGAGCTTCAGCTACTTTCCAATTTAGTAATTTTCTAGCATCCGAAAGACGAGAAACAATAGTTAATACTCCTTCACTTTATTCTTATAGATTAGCAATTCCAAGATGGCCTTTTGTTTCATTATCTTTGTCTATAAGGCTAAATAATTTCAATAATCAAGATAAAATAAAAACCGAAAAAGGTTCTGAGTTTTAGTTTTTTATAATATTTAATTTTCACTTCCTCTGTATTAGTAGGGTTTTAAACAATTGTTAATAACCCATGTTTGTAAAGTGTTGATACAAAACAGGTTATTTATTATTGGTTAAATAAAATATTGTAGTAAGTTAGCATTGGTAAACGAGAGATATGAAGAGCATGAAAGTGCATCATTTTGAAAATCCAAAACGTTTGTCAGTTGTTGTGAAAGAGACTTAAAGACCTAGTTCTTTTGGTTTTGAAAGATTTATCCAAAAACAAGACTACATAAAATATCAAAAAGAAATCTTTGATCTTTAGGGAGGGTTTTCTAAGTTAAAATATCGAAAGATATTTTAATAAATAAACTATTAAATTGAGTTTTAAAGTTTAATCAAGTTTTGCTTGCGGGCATTACAAGATGGATGAGAGATAGTGAAAGATTCTAACGAAACGAATAGCTTTTAGCTTCTAACTGTAGTTAACTTGTCAGTTCAAACTGATTAAAGGCGAAATTGTCGAAAGACGATTTCGCCTTACTGTTTTAGCATCTTTTTACTTTAATTTTTACTTTTTTATAATAAGTAGTTTATTTAACTGATCTTTCCCTCTGATAAATAGTGTTCTTTTTTTTGCATTTTTTTTAGTATAATTCGTATATTTCGGACATGAAGTTAAAAAAGGTAATTTTATTCGCACTTTCATTTGCATTTGTGAATTTTGTAAATTCTCAAATAACTTGGGATGGTTCTGAGTCAACCTCTTGGTCAACAGCTGATAATTGGACTCCTAGCGGTATTCCAACCAGTTCTGACAACGTAATAATTGCTTCAAGTTCTAATAACCCTGTAATTGACATTTCTGGTGCAGTTTGTAATTTTTTAACTATTCAATCTGCAGCTACGTTGACGTCCAATAATGGATCAAATAATTTAACAGCTATTTCTATTGATTTGCAATCTGGCGGTGAGTTGTCTATCACAAACGGTGAAGTCACAGTAAATGGAAATTTTACGCACTCTGGTACTTTAACTGTTACTGGAGGTATTTTAGATATTAATGGTAATTACACTTCCTCTGGAAATGTTATTGAGAATATAAATGGTGGAACTATTGAAATAACTGGAGATTGGGATGGAACATTGGGTAGTGGATTTGATCCATCAGGAGGAACTGTTTTATTTAACGGTAGTTCTCAGTCTATCTCAACTCATGCAAATAATAATTTTTTCAATTTAACAGCAACAGCTAGTACTTATGTTACCATTCAAGATGCGTTGGTGGTTTCTAACGACTTAACAATTGCAGCTAGTACCACCTTAGATGCAGGAAGTGACCAATCCATTTCTGTTGGAGGAGATTGGGACAATGGTAATGGTGGAACTTTTACATCAGCTTCAGGAACAGTTACCTTTAATGGTTCTGGAGCCCAAACGGTAACTACAGGTGGAACTGGAACTGGAAATGACTTTAATAATGTAACCATAACAAATACAGCAGCAAGTCCTGGAACTGATTATGTACAAACGTCTGGAGCAATAAAAGTAGATGGAACTTTGGATGTAACAGATGGTCAATTTATTCCAGCTGCTAATAGTGATTTTGTCAATGTTACGCTATCTAGTAGCAACGGAAAATTAAAGCAAGCGGTTGTAGGAACAATAACCGTTTCTGGAACATGGAACAATAGTGGTGGAAGTGCAGCATCTTTTGAAGGTAATTTTGGAACGGTTGTTTTTGATGCTGGAGGAGCACAGTCTTTAACTAGCGGTGGTATATCTTTTTATAATTTATCAACATCAACAAGCTCAACTGATGTGACAATCCAAGATGCGTTGATTGTTAGTAATAATTTGACTATAGCAGCAAGTACTACTTTAGATGCAGGAAGTAATCAAGCCATATCGGTGGGTAGAAATTGGGACAATGGTAATGGTGGAACCTTTACATCAGCTTCTGGAACAGTAACTTTTAACGGTTCATTAAACCAAACAATTACTACAGGTGGAAAAGGAACGGGTAATGACTTTTACAATTTAACAATAGCAAATACAGGTTCTCCTGCTGATCCATTAGATGTAGAAACTTCTGGTGCTATAAAAGTAACTGGAACTTTAGATGTTACAGATGGGCAGTTTATGCCGGCACAAATCAGTGAATTTTTAGATGTTACTGTTTCTACAGATGGTATTTTGAAACCAGCTACTGGTGCATCTATTACTGTTTCGGGTAATTGGAGCGATGCTGCTGGAACTTTCACACCTAACTCAGGTATTGTTGTAATGGATGGAACTTCAAAAACCATTGCTACTGGTGCAAGTAATGAATTTTATAATTTACAAGTACTTGGGTCAGTAAGTACTTCTACTGCTAACGATGTTGAAGTGGAAGGTACCTTAACGGTTAGTGGTTCATTGACTGTTAGTCCTGGAGACGAATTAACATTAGAAGACGCTACTGTTTCCGGTACTTTAACGGTTGATGCTGATGGTAGTAACAATGCTACACTAG
>CALKFX010000116.1 GCA_938084875.1 uncultured Flavobacteriales bacterium
CATTTTAGCTAAAACTTGAATTCTATCGTCTTTAGATAAATAACTTATACTAGATTCCATTTCACCTGCAATTACCTTTTTATTTACATTCAAATGATGCTTAGCTATTGCTGCAACTTGAGGAAGATGTGTAATATTAATAACTTGAGAAGAAGTAGAAATTTCTTGTAACAAAGAACCTACTTCTGAAGCTACCTTTCCACTAATTCCTGAATCAATTTCATCAAAAATAAGGGTAGATATTTTATTAAATGAAGAAGATATATATTTCATTGCTAATGCAATTCTTGAAAGCTCACCACCAGACGAAAACTGATGTAAAGGTGAAAACTTAGGATTGTTATTTACAGAAATTAAAAGATATATTTGGTCTGTGCCATACTCTGTAATAGAACTATTTTCTATTAGTTCAATTTTAAAATTTGCATGACCCATGGAAAGGGTTTTCAATACTTTATTTATCTTTTTTTCAATAGTTGATATATTTAAAGAACGAAGTTTAAAAAGCTCATTGCCAGTTTGAAGACATAGTTTTTTATTAGACTCTACTAAATTATTAAACTCCTTTAGTTCTAAATCCATTTCAGATAATTCAGATAACTCTTTCTTGAAAATATCTCTTTTTAGAATTAGGGATTTTAAATCTGCAACATTGAATTTCTTTAGAAGAAAATTAATTTGTCTCAACTGTTGGTCGAGTTCATGAAGATTTTTTTTATCTGTACTAAGATTAGAGAAATTTTGATTGATTTCATGAAAGACATCTTCCAATTCTATTTTAATTGAATCTATTCTATCTGAAATTGACGTAAAATCTTGTAAATTTGTTTTCAAGTCAATAGCTTGAGAATTCAAATCTCCAAATAAATCTCTAAGACCATTGTTTGAAGAATAGATATTATTTATTTTTTCTAAAATATCATTAATCTCATCTTGGTTTGCTGCAATTTTATAATCATTTTGAATTGCTTCCTCATCCCAGTTCTGGAAGTCATAATTGGACAATTCATCTAATTGAAACTTTAAAAAGTCTTTTTTTTCATTTAATACGGCTACTTTTTCAACAATTATCTTTTGTCTCTCAAGAGATTTAGAATATTTTAAAAAAGCATTTTTATAATTGACTAAAGTAGTTTTGTCATCTAAAAAACTATCTAAAAAATCGTATTTAAAATTTAAAGAGCCCATCTTATTGATAAGATGTTGTCCATTAATTTCTATGATATACTGACTTATAAGTTTTAGTTGATCTAATTTGACTGGTGAATCGTTAATAAATGATCTAGAGCTTCCATTTTTTCTAATTTCTCTTCTAATAGTAAGATCTTCTTCAATATCTAAATCCATTTTAACAAGTTGTTTTAGAACTTGTTCATTTAAAGAAAAAATACCTTCGACAACACATTTTGAATTTGGATCTTTAAGAATTTTATTGGTTGACCTAGCTCCAATTAGTAGCTCTATTGCTCCAAAAATAATAGATTTACCAGCACCAGTTTCTCCAGTTATAACAGTAAATTCTTTTTTAAAGTCAATAACTGTTTTAGTAATTAACGCATAATTTGATATGGTTAATTTTTGAAGCACTTATTTAATTATTTGAATTTCAACACGTCTATTAGCAGCCCTTCCGGTTGGATTATCAGAACCATCTGCAGCTACATTTTCAGCTATAGGATATATTTCTCCCATTCCAATAGTTTCAATTCTCTTGAAGCTTATTCCTCTATTGATCATATAGGTTTTAACAGATTCAGACCTTAGTACAGAAAGTATTTGATTGTATTTCATAGAACCAGTATTATCGGTATGTCCTATAGAATTTACCCTCCATTTGGGATTACTTTTTAAATCTTCTATTAATTTATCAAGTTTTGATTTTTCACTATTGGATAAATCCGAACTTTCAGACTTAAAGTTAATATTGTCGTAAAATAAAATATGTTTCTCTACTATCTCTGACTTAGAATCAGATTCTTTGGCACTAATATCCTTTCGAGTTACAGAATTAGAATTATCAGCAATGATTGGTTTGTTGGAAGGAGATAAAGTGTCCTTAACCAACTCTATTTTTTTATTGGCTTTCTCTAAGGATTCTAATTCTTCAGATGGTTTGGAATTAGCATCATTAGAAAAATTAGAAGAAACATCAGTTTTTTCAACAGGTGTAACTTTCAAAACGTTATTAATTACCATTGGCTGTTTTTCTATAGTTATTTTTTCTTCAATCTCAATAACAGCATTGGAGACGACAACTTCATCTTCTGCAATTGCTATAGACTTAGAGTAAGAAAAAATACCTTTATCATTTTCTGATACATTAATAGAATCGTAAATAGCAAGTGTATCTATTTCAAATTTTATATTGTAAAAATTTCCTGACTCAAAAACAAAAACAAATTTTCCTGAAGACTCATTAATTTGAAATTCTTTATAATCTGGAAAATAA
This sequence comes from uncultured Flavobacteriales bacterium, assembly GCA_938084875.1. GTDB lineage: Bacteria > Bacteroidota > Bacteroidia > Flavobacteriales_D > Parvicellaceae > MED-G20. The sequence continues at coordinate 2,450 of CALKFX010000116.1, forward strand.
TTGTCATTTTGAACAGAAACTTTAATATTCTTAATTGGTTTTCCATTTTGATTAGTAACCTTGCCTTTATAAACAGCTAAATTTGATTCTTCTTGGTTAGGTAAAATCATTTCATAGATATCTGATTTTCCTTTTCCTCCATTTCTAAAAGATGAAAAGTAAGCTCTATTTCCAGTAACAGATGGAACAAAAGAAAGATCGTCGTTCACAGTATTAATTGGGTAACCCATATTTTTAGGAGAAGACCAATTTAATTCTTTATCTAATTCCGATTTAAAAATATCAAGACCACCTATTGAAGAATGACCTTTAGAAGAAAAATACAAAGTTTTACCATCTGAATGAAAATATGGAGATTCTTCATCATATTCTGTGTTAATTGGTTCGCCTAGATTTTGTGGTAAAGACCAAGAACCATTGTCTAATTTCTTAATCATCCATAAATCTTTTCCTCCTAAACCACCATCTCTATCACTAACAAAAAAGACCATGTTTTTATTTAAATCCATGCAGGCTGATGTTTCTAAGTAACTTGAATTGACTTGATTTTGAAATATTTGTGGGTCAGTCCAAAGGTTTCCATTTTTATAGGATTCAAAAATTCCTCTTCCCAATGGACCATGATTTTTGTCGTTATTTACCATTGAAGAAAGTAAATATTGACCATCTGCTGAAAGATATAAAGCTGAAGTACTCTTTATAGTGTTTATCGGACTAGGGATTAGCTTTGCTTTTGTCCAATTATTATCTACTTTTTCGGAAGAATAAATGTGCTCATAGAAATCTCCCTGATCGTCTTTATTATCTGTCAATCCATCTGGTTTCTTAGCGGTAAAAAACATAGTATTTTCTTGAGCGTTTAACAAAGGCTTATATTCTGAAAACTCAGTATTAATAGTTTCAAGAGAATAAATTTTAACATCCACAGGGTTTTGGACTAATTTTAATGCGTTTTTTGACTTTCTGATTTTCATCTTATTAGACCTTACCGCATCTTCATTGTACTCTGATAAAAAGTTGCCATAAAATTCATATTTTTCTATAGCTTTTTCGAATTCATAGTTCATATGGTATGCATTTCCTAACAATTCTATAGCATCTATTGGGGCATTTTTCTCCCTAGGATTTGCAATTTTATAGGCTATAGTCAGACTTTCTAAGGCTTTTTCATAATATGGAATAGCTTCTTTTTCTCGATTTGGTATATTCATTAGACAATTTCCTATAAAAAAATGAGTGTTACAGTTTTCAGGATCTAATGCTTTCATTTCCTGAAGAATTTCTAATGCAGCAGAATAGTCATAAACTTCTAGATAATGTAAAGATTTAAAATATAAACTTTTAAACGACTGTGCACTGACATTTAAAGAAATGGTAATGGTTACTAAAAGAAGAATAAATTTATTTTTCATGGATAAATTTTATTAATTTATTATTTAAAAAATCAGGACAATTTACGGGTTTTTTTGTTTGCTTATCTACAAAGACTAAAGTAGTACTTCCAAAATTGAGTAAATCACCATTTGTATTATGTATTTCGTATTTAAATTTTATTTTAAAATTAGTTAACTCATTTATTGAACATTTCACCGATAATTCTTCATCATAAAAAGCTGGTAATATATACTTTATGTTGAAATCAGAAACTGGTAATAAGTATCCTTGGGCTTCTAAGTTTTTATAACTAATTCCCAATGATCTCAAAGCTTCAACTCTAGCTACTTCGTAATATTGAGCATAATTTCCATAATAACAATATCCCATTTGATCAGTTTCAGCATATCTTACTCTAACCTTTGTTGTTGATTGGAACATATTATTTATTTTAGGGATGTGTTAAAACGTTATTATAAATTTTCAATCTTAATTGTAGCTTATTCTATACTTATTTTATCTTGTCAAAGTTACAAAATAGTAGATGTAAATTCTTCCATAATAGATGTTGACAAAAACATTTTAGAGGAAGAATTCGAAGAAATCGAACTTTCAAAATATAGAGATTCTATTTCAAAAGAAATGGATAGGGTAATTAACCATTGTTCAATTGCTATGGAAGTTGGATGTCCAGAAGGACTTTTAGGAAATTTCATTTCTGATTTAGCTATACTTTATATTAGAAAAAACTTTCCTGAAAACGAATTTAATCCTGACTTTTGTATTTTAAATAACGGAGGATTTAGAAGTATGTTAAATAAGGGATCTATTACAATAGGCGATATTTTTCAAATAATGCCATTTGACAACCATCTATTGATTTTAGAAATAAAAGGGGAAGAAATGAATGACTTAATAAAATATATTAAAGATAAATCCACCACCAATATTTCTAGAAAATCTGGTGTCCCCTTAAGTGGAATAAGACTAAAAATAAGTGGAGATAAAGTCAGTCGTTGTATGGTAAGCAATAAAATGTACGACCCTTTAAAAACCTACAGGGTTTTAACCACCAATTATTTAGCTAGTGGTGGAGATGACATGGTTTTTTTAAAGGACTGTAAAACTTTATTTAACACCAAACTTTTACTAAGAGATGTAATAATTAGATATATTGAAGAATTAGGAAAGAATAACATAAAAATAAACGCTCAATTTGATGGTAGAGTCCAAGTTTTCCAATAGAAGAATTTTTGTAAAAAAAATTGTTTTAGCAAGCATCTCCATACCATTGCTAAATAGCTTTAGCTTTTTAAATAAAAAAACAAGGAGCAGAAAAATCACTATTTTACATACTAATGACATGCATAGTCATATAGATTCCTTTCCTAAAAATCATTCTAAACACCCTGGAATGGGAGGAATGAGAAGAGTAGCTAGTCTTGTTAAAAAAATTAGAAACGAAGAAAAAAATGTTGTTTTAATAGATGCTGGAGATATATTTCAAGGAACTCCTTATTTTAATAAATACAAAGGAAGTTTGGAGTTGAAGATTATGAGCAGTATGGGGTATATCGCATCTACAATGGGAAATCATGATTTTGACAATGGGATAAATGGTTTCAAAGAAGTGTTACACCATGCTAATTTTCCTTTTATATGCTCTAACTATGAATTTTCTGATAGCGAAATGACAAAAAAAACTAGAAAATTTTTGGTGAAGGAAGTGGATGGAATAAAAATAGGTTTTTTTGGACTTGGTATTGAGCTAGAAGGATTAGTTGGTAAAGATTACTATGGAGAGACAAAATATCTAGATCCATTAGACACAAGTAACTATTGGACCAATTATCTTAAAAATAAAGAAAAATGTGACCTAGTAATTTGTATTAGTCATTTAGGGTATGAATATGAAAGCGATAAAATTTCAGATTTAAAATTAGCAAGACTTTCAAAAAATATTGATGTTATTATTGGCGGTCACACACATACTTTTTTAGAAAAACCAAAGCTGATAAAAAATACAGAAAATAAAAATGTAATTGTCAATCAAGCAGGCTGGGGAGCGCTTGCTCTAGGTAGAATTGATTTAGAATTTTCAAAAAAAAATGAAAAATCAAATTCTTTTTCTGTTAACGATATTTCCAAAAAAAACTATGCCAAAATCTAATTTTTTTTCAGAATAAAATATTTTTAAAAAACAATAGCAAATAAGTTTTTTTTTTAACTTTTTTATTAAATATTTGTTTGTAGTTTAATCGTTCAGTAAAATTTTCAATTGTTACCTCAATTGTCATTTTTACAGCTACTTTTTTTTAACAAAATAAATTATAATAAATGAGTAAATCTTTTGAATCAACTTGGAATAATTGTCTAACAGTAATTAAAGACAATGTCTCTATTCAAGCATTTAAAACATGGTTCGACCCAATAAAACCTATAAAACTTAAAAGCAATGTTTTAACAATCCAAGTTCCTTCCCAGTTTTTTTACGAATGGCTTGAGGAGCACTATGTTGATTTATTAAAAAAGACTATAAGAAAAGAAATTGGTGCTGAAGCAAAATTGGAGTATAGTATTGTTATGGAAAACAACAGTGGCAATAAGAATCCATACACTATTAAAATTCCTACTACCGATAATAGCATTCTTAAAAATCCACAAGTCAGTATGCCTGTAGACATTAACAATAAAACTATTAGAAACCCATTTGTTATACCTGGACTTAGGAAAGTTAACGTTGATTCTAACTTAAATCCTAACTATTCATTTGAAAATTTTATTGAAGGAGATTGCAACAGACTTGCTAGATCTGCTGGTTTTGCAGTTGCTGAGAAGCCAGGAGGAACAGCTTTTAATCCACTTTTAATTTACGGTGGTGTTGGCTTAGGAAAAACACATTTGGGGCACTCTATTGGGATAGCAATCAAGGATAGACATCCAAACAAGACTGTACTTTACGTATCGTCAGAAAAATTCACTCATCAGTTTATTGACTCCGTGAAAAATAATTCAACCAATGACTTCATTCATTTTTATCAAATGATTGATGTTTTAATTATTGATGATGTTCAATTTTTTGCTGGAAAAGAAAAAACACAAGATGTATTTTTCCATATTTTCAATCATCTTCACCAAACAGGAAAACAATTGGTTTTAACATCTGACAAAGCACCTGTTGAAATGCAAGGAATGGAACAAAGACTTCTATCTAGATTTAAATGGGGACTTTCTGCAGACTTACAAATGGCTGATCTTGAAACAAGAATTGCCATACTGAATAAAAAAATGTATTCTGATGGAATTGAGTTACCATCTGAAGTTGTTGAATATTTAGCCTACAGTATCTCCAACAACATAAGAGAACTTGAAGGTGCTTTAATTTCTTTAATTGCTCAATCTTCTCTTAATAAAAAGTCCATAACACTTGATTTGGCGAAACAAATGATAGACAAGTTTGTTAAAAATACCGCTAGAGAAGTTTCTATAGAATATATCCAAAAAGTTGTATGTGATTATTTTGATCTTCCAATTGAACTTATGAAGTCCAAGACTAGAAAGAGAGAAGTTGTTCAAGCTAGACAAATTGCTATGTATTTTTCTAAAAAAATGACTAAGTCATCACTTGCCAATATTGGAATGCATTGTGGTGGAAAAGACCATGCTACGGTACTTCACGCTTGCAGAACCGTAAATAATCTTGCTGAAACAGATAAACACTTTAGAACTTATCTTGCAGATTTAGAAAAAAAACTAAGCGTACAATAATTATCTTATAGTATATGTATAAAGTCCTAATGGTATGCTTAGGTAACATATGCAGGTCTCCCCTAGCTCAGGGCATACTTGAAAAAAAATCAAAGGAAAATAAGGTAAATATCTATGTTGATTCTGCTGGAACTGGAGGATGGCATGAAGGTTCTTCACCAGATTTGAGAAGTATAAATGTTGCTAAAAAATACAACATAGATATTAGCCAACAAAAAGCAAGAAAATTCTCGACCTATGATTTTAAAAATTTTGATAAAATATACGTCATGGACACTAGCAATTACAGAGATATAATAAGATTGTGCTCCAATGAAAATGAATGCAATAAAGTTCAGTTGATTTTAAAAAAAATTGACCCAGAAAATAATCCTTCTGTCCCAGATCCATATTATGATAAGGATGAAGGATTTGAGAAAATATATAGATTACTTGAAAAAGCTTGCTCTAAAATAATAAGTGAAATTTTGATAAATGAATAAAGGTATATTGTATCTAATACCAGTCCCTATTCATAGTGAAGAAGATTTCAATATTAAACTTATTCCTCCCTACATTATTGAAATAATCAATAATCTAAAGTTTTTTGCAGTAGAAAACACAAGAACTAGTAGAAGATTTATTAAAAAAATAAATCCAAATTTTGATATAGATAACACCAATTTTTATACTGTAGATAAAAGAGCAGGAAAAGAAATTATTAGGGATTTAGTAGATCATCTTTTAGAAGGAAATGATGTTGGTATAATGAGTGAATCAGGTTGTCCAGGAATTGCAGATCCTGGACAAGAAATTTGTGAATTAGCTCATAAACATCAAATAGCTATAAAGCCGTTAATTGGACCAAGTTCAATTATTTTAGCATTAATGGCTAGCGGGTTAAATGGCCAAGAGTTTAAATTCCATGGCTACCTACCTGTTGAACAAAAAGATAGAATTAAACAAATAAATATTACATATTCGTTTTTGTTTTGTGTTTGTACTGTACTATTTATGTTATTTTATGGCTCCATTTCTCATCATTTTTGTTGAAATATTATTATTACTGGATACAA
>CALKFX010000117.1 GCA_938084875.1 uncultured Flavobacteriales bacterium
GCAGAATTTTTAATTTCTGTAGAAGTTGGAGATGCAACTATTAAATATAAAAGGCCATTAATATTTAAGTGGAATGATCCGGTAAGAGGGGAGCAAAATAAAAATTGGATAGTTTGTCCGAAAGTAACAGCAAATATCGATCAAAAAGTAATGATATTCTCTAATGAATCTGCTCAGAAAATTTTGGTTACTGTAGTTGCTCACTCTGCAAATCAAAATGGGGATATTAATATTATTCATCCCCAAGGATGGAAGGTAACAGGTCCAACTGAATATTCTTTAAAAACAGTAGATGAAGAGCTGGTGTTAGAGTATTTTATTTCCCCTCTTAAAAACGCTAATTCTGGAGTTTTAAAGGTCCAAATTAACGGGGTTGATGCAAATGCAATGAATACAATTGTTTATGATCACATAACTGAGCAAAGATGGTTTCCAAAATCAGAACTTCAGCTGGTACATTTAAACCTAAATACAGTTCCTAAAAAAATTGGATATTTAATGGGAGCAGGGGATTTAGTTGATCAACATTTAAAAATTTTGAAATACGACATAAATCAAATCAGTACTAAGGACCTAACTCTAAAGGATTTAAAAAATTACGATGTAGTTATCACTGGAGTGAGATTTTTTAATGTCGAAGAAAAAGCACCATATATCTCTAACTTACTTCTTAAATATGTTAACCAAGGAGGGAATCTGGTAGTTCAATACAATACCAGCTACAGACTAAAGACCAAAGATTTTTATCCCTATCCTCTTCAAATTTCTAGAGATAGAGTGACTCAAGAAGACGCACAAGTAACGTTTTTAAATGATTCTCACCCTGTAATGAATTTTCCAAATAAGTTAACTAAAAACGATTTTAATAACTGGGTTCAAGAAAGAGGATTGTATTTTCCAAATGTTTGGAGTAAGGAATACCAACCAATATTTTCTTGGAATGATTTTAATGAAGAGCCAAAAAAAGGATCCTTACTTATAGCTAAATATGGCAAAGGCTATTATACATATACAGGGATTTCTTTTTTTCGACAACTTCCTGCTGGAGTAAGTGGAGCATATAAATTATTAGTTAATATAATTAGTTTAAATAATGATTGAATCTGAAAAACCTCCAGTTTTTAAATCTTGGAACCACTGGTATATCCTTCTCCTTCTAGTTTTACTACTATTTGTTTTAGTTCTTAGCCGGTTAACAGAGTATTTTTCATGAGCAACTTAGACTGGTTTGTACTTATTTTCACCTTAGCTTCAATAGTAACATATGGCATATGGAAAACTCGTGGAGCAAAAGATTTACAAAGTTATTTGAAAGGAAATAACGATGCTAAATGGTGGGGAATAGGAATTTCAATAATGGCAACCCAAGCAAGTGCAATTACTTTTTTATCTACCCCTGGTCAAGCTTACACCGACGGGATGAGGTTTATTCAGTTCTACTTTGGACTGCCCATAGCAATGATTATTCTCTCCGTTACTTTTTTGCCAATATTTTACAGACTGAAAGTATACACTGCCTATGAATATTTAGAGACTAGATTTGATTTAAAGACCAGAACCTTAGCTGCTTTTTTATTTTTAATTCAAAGGGGATTGGCCGCTGGGATTACTATTTATGCTCCTTCCATAATTCTATCTACTTTATTAAATTGGAATCTAACATTAACCAATATTTTTATTGGTTTATTGGTAATTCTATATACAGTTTCAGGTGGGACTAAAGCGGTTACACAAACCCAGAAACAACAGATGGCAGTAATGATGGGGGGCATGATTCTCGCTGGAATTTTAGTAATTAATATGTTGCCAAATAATATTAGCTTTTTGGATGCAGTAAATGTGGCTGGTAAAATGGGAAAACTTAATCTAGTTAATTTTGATTTTAACTTGGAAGACAGGTATAATTTTTGGACTGGGACAACAGCAGCTTTATTTCTATTCCTTTCTTATTTTGGAACAGATCAATCGCAAGTACAGAGATACTTAACATGAAAATCATTAGCCCAAAGCAGATTGGGATTAATTATGAATGGACTTCTTAAGATTCCCATGCAACTCATCATTTTATTTATTGGAGTTATGGTTTTTGTTTTTTATCAATTTAATACTCCTCCGATATTTTTTAATAAGGTAGAACTTAATAATATAAAAAACTCTAATTACTCTAATGAAGTAAATAATTTAGAGAACGAATTTAAAGCTCTACATGATAAAAAGACAGTGGATATTTACAGCCTTCTAGATGCTCAAAAGAATGAAGAAAAGGTAAGAGTCCAAGAGTTAAAAAGAAGTGTATTAACCACAGAAAGAAAAATGCATGAAATTAATAGTAATGTGAAAACTATAGTATTAAAAAATAATCCTTCTGCGGAAACAAATGATAAAGATTATATTTTTATGTCCTACGTAATTGATTATCTCCCAACAGGTGTCATTGGACTTTTATTTGCTGTAATGTTTTGCGCAGCTATGTCTTCCACAGCCTCAGAATTAAATGCCCTTGCATCAACTACCACCATAGACATTTATAAAAGGTCTATTAAGAAAAAAGAAAATGATCGCCATTATTTAATGTCGTCTAAATATTTCACGCTTCTTTGGGGAATATTGGCAATTTTATTTGCTACTACTGCTTCGTTGTTTGAAAACCTTATTCAAGCGGTTAATCTTCTTGGTTCGCTTTTCTATGGAACGATATTAGGAATTTTTGTAGTGGCTTTTTATTTTAAAAATATAGAATCTAATGCTGTTTTTTATTGTTCAATTGCTGCAGAAATAATAGTGGTTTATATTCATTTTTTAAACCATTACCAACTTGCACCGTCTTGGCTTCAAATGGGTTATTTGTGGTATAATGTAGTTGGGTGTTTGCTCTTAATTCTATTTGCAACTCTTGTGCAGAAAATAATTAATCTACAAAAAGCTATTTAGATTTTATACTTTTTATTAAATCCTCGCTTCTTTTAATGTATCCATAATCGTCTTTCTTTTCTTTGGCTAATTCAATCACCCCTTCTGCTACTAAAATAGATTCTTTATTATTCCCCATTTTTTTAAGAATTCTAGCCTTGTGAAACTGCATCCAAAATGCATCAGGTCTTTTTTTAATAGCAGTATTTATCCATTCTAAGGCCATTTCATATTCAGATGTATTCTCTGCAAAAAATTTAGCTCCATTGTAGTAATCGTTAGCAGAAGGACCTTTTGTCAATAGCTCTAAGTATTGCTTTTCTAATTTTTTTGCTTCTAAAGATTCTATCTTAATATCAATTCTGGTATTTGCCCATTTTAAAGACATTATTGCGCTAAAAGATTGGAATGTCCCGAAATCAATAGTAAATGACTCTGTGAAATCTTTAGTATTAATGGCTTTAGCAACAATACTACAAACTTGATTTTCTTCGTCGTACTCTCCAATCCCCCATAGCTCAGTATTTTTATTTAAAACAACTGTCCATTCTTTCTCTCCAGGTATAGTGAATAAAGAATAACTTCCCTTTTTAACTTTAGCACCACCAAAAACACAATTTTCATTAAAGGTTATTTTAGTTGCTTTGTTGGCTCCAGTTCTCCACATTTTTCCATAGTTTACCAGCCCGCCAAATATTTCTCTTCCTTTAGCTCCAGGTCTTGAGTACTCAACCGAAATATTAGATACTCCAACTTTTTGAGTAATTGTAGCAGTTGGACTTGGCTGAGGGGATTT
>CALKFX010000118.1 GCA_938084875.1 uncultured Flavobacteriales bacterium
CGAAAAAGCAGACTGTTGGAAAGTATATAGCATAGTTACAGATTTTTACATTCCTAACCCTGAGAGATTGAGAGATTGGATTTCTTATCCAAAACAAAATGGTTACGAATCGTTACATACTACCGTGATGAGTCCAACTGGAAAATGGGTAGAAGTTCAGATAAGAACCGAAAGAATGGATGTAGTTGCAGAAAAAGGATTGGCTGCACACTGGAAATACAAAGAGAAAACAGAAAACGACACAAGACTAGATAAATGGATTTCTGACATTAGAGAAATTATGGAAAATAGAAGTAGAAATACTACTGAATTTCTAGATGAATTTAAAAACAACCTATACAGTGACGAAATATATGTATTCACTCCAAAAGGAGATCTTTTTCCACTTCCTTTAAAATCAACAGCTTTAGATTTTGCTTTCTCAGTCCATTCTGACGTCGGTGCAAAATGTATTGGAGCAAAAGTCAACAGTAAATTAGTACCATTAAGTTATGTTCTAAAAAGTGGAGATCAAATTGAAATTCTAACATCTAAAAATCAGATTCCTAAAGAAGGGTGGCTAGAATTTGTAATTACTTCAAAAGCTAAGTATAAAATCAAACAATGCTTAAAAGAAGAACGAAAAGAAATTGCTGCTAACGGAAAAGAAATATTAAATAGAAAGTTGAAAAACTTGAAAATTAACAACTCAGAAAATAATTTAAAAATAATTTTAAAGTACTTCGAGTTCGAGGAACACACAGAGTTTTATTATCAAATAGCAAATAATAATATTGATTTAACAAAAATTAAAAAAATAAGTCAAAAAGGTGGTGATCTATATATAAGCTCTTCTATAACAAAAAGTATTAAAAACACATTTGAATCTTTAGTTAAAAAAGTAAAAAAAGGAGACGATTCTATTCTTATTGGCGATGGAGCAGATCCTAATTTAGATTACAAATTAGCTCCTTGTTGTAATCCTTTACCTGGTGATTCTGTATTTGGATTTATTACTATCAACGATGGAATTAAAATTCACAGAAATAATTGTCCAAATGCTAAAGAACTAAGGTCCAATTATGCTTATAGAATTCTGACTGCAAAATGGAAGATTAACCTAGGTGATGCATTTATTACTGGCCTTGAATTTACTGGAATAGATATTGTGGGTGTTGTAAAAGAACTAACTACTATTATTTCTGAAAATGAAAAAATAAATATGAAATCCCTTAACTTCGATACCAACGATGGAGTATTTGAAGGGGAAATAATGCTTTATGTTTATGATAAATCTCATCTTGAAAAGCTTATTAAAAAATTAAGAAATATTAACGGAATAGAAAAAGTAGTAAGAATAGAATAATATTCTATTTTTGTTAATAACAAATAAATTTAATTATTGGAAAACTTATCTGATATACAAGAAAACGTAAGACAAGTATTCTCCGATTATCTTAGTGAAAAAAGGCACAGAAAAACACCTGAAAGATTTGCAATCCTTGCTGAAATTTATGGGATTAAAGGCCACTTTGATATTGAGGATCTGTACAAAAACATGAAGAATAAAAACTATCGTGTTAGTAGAGCAACCTTGTACAATACTATTGAACTATTAATGGATTGTGATTTGATTAAAAAACATCAATTTGGTCAAAATAGTTCTCATTTTGAAAAATCATTTCAGTTCAAACAACATGACCACCTAATATTAGAAAACGGAGAGGTTATTGAATTTTGTGACCCTAGAATTCAAAATATTCGAAAAACCATTGAAGAAATTTATAATGTGAATATAAATGACCACAAATTGTATTTTTACGGCAAAAAAAAATCTTAAATGTTTGACATTAAAATTCTAAAAGATTCCAATTATTTGTGGGTAGACATTAAAGGGAAATTAATCATTGAAGAGGATGGAAAGAATATGTTCGAACAAATTAATTCAAATATTACTGAAGAATGCTCAAAGATTGTACTGAATCTTAAAGACTTAGAATATATTAATAGTTCTGGATTTAATAGCTTATTAAAAATACTAACCAAATCAAGAAACATGGGAGGCGATACTTTTCTTTGTAATATTAATTCAGTAATTGAAACTTTACTCATTACAACGAAATTAAATACTATTTTTAGAGTCGAAAATAAAATAGAAAATCTTAAAGATTTCATGAATAAACAATAATATGGGAGTTGATGTACTATTAGGTCTACAGTGGGGAGACGAAGGAAAAGGAAAAATCGTGGATGTTTTAACTCCACAATATGATATTATTGCAAGGTTTCAAGGAGGACCAAACGCTGGTCATACATTAGAATTTGAAGGCATTAAACATGTTTTACACACCATTCCTTCGGGAATATTCAGAGACAAAGTTGTTAATGTAATTGGTAACGGGGTAGTTATTGACCCTGTTATTCTTCAAAAGGAAATCAAACAACTTGAAGAATTAAATGTGGATGTTCAGTCAAAATTATTAATCTCTAAAAAAGCACATTTAATACTTCCTACCCACAAACTTTTAGATCAAGCTTCTGAAATTTCTAAGGGAAAACAGAAAATTGGATCAACTTTAAAAGGGATAGGGCCCACCTACATGGATAAGACTGGTAGAAATGGATTGAGAATTGGAGATATAAAAAGTCCTAATTTTCATGAAAAGTATCAAAAACTTAAGGAAAAACACTTCAATCTACTTAAAAACTCCAACCTATTAAAAAATCTTGAATCTACAGAAAATGAATTTTTAGAAAGCATAGAGTATTTAAAGAAATTTGAACATATTGATAGTGAACACTACTTAAACAATGCTTCCAAAAATGGTAAAAATATTCTAGCTGAGGGCGCTCAAGGTAGTCTTCTTGATATTGATTTTGGAACTTATCCATTTGTTACTTCTAGTAACACCATCACAGCTGGAACATGTACTGGTCTTGGAATCGCTCCAAATAAAATAAATAAAGTAGTTGGTATTTTCAAGGCTTACTGTACAAGAGTTGGCAGTGGTCCTTTTCCATCTGAATTAGACAACAAAGTTGGGGAAGAAATAAGAAAATTAGGCCATGAATTTGGCGCTACTACAGGAAGAGAAAGAAGATGTGGATGGATAGATTTACCAGCCCTAAAATACGCCATTATGATTAACGGAGTAACTGAACTTTCCATGATGAAAGCAGATGTTCTAGACTCTTTTAAAGAAATATATGTTTGTACCCATTATATTCAACAAGGAGAACAAATAGATTATTTTCCATTTGAACTAAATGAAAACACGAAGCCTGTTTTTATGAAAATTTCTGGTTGGAATCAAGACATTACTAAATGTAAAAAAGAAGCAGATTTTCCTAAAGAGCTTTCCTTTTACATAGAATATCTTGAAAAAGAACTTGAAGTTCCTATAAGCATAGTCTCTGTTGGACCAAATAGAACGGAAACTATTATTAGGTAGAAGACATACTATTGAAATGAATCCATCGTTTAAAATTAAATGAGAATTGTTTTATCAATAATAGCTGCCTTCTTTATAAGCTCCAATTTTTATATACATAGTCAAGAAAAAAAAATAAACTTTTCTTCAAAAGAAAGCAAAGGAATAACCTTCAATAATAGAAAATTACTTATTCTTTGGAATAATGTTGTATTTAACCATGAATCTTCTATTATGAAGTGTGACAGTGCTATTTACGAAAGGTCTAACAATTCATTCATTGCGTATAAAAACGTTGAAATTAACGAAAACGATAGTTTAAAAATTTATGGTGATAGCATTCATTATTATGGAGATATTCAAAAAGCGTACATATATGGAAATGTCTCTGTTAAATCCAATAAGATTAAAATAAATACACCATCGCTAATTTATGATAAGAAAACAAAAATCGCTTATTATCAAAAAGGAGCAACGGTAAAAGACCTTGAAAAAGGTTATAAAATAGAAAGTCAAAAGGGTGCTTTTAAAACACAAATTCAAAGTGTATTTTTTAAAGAAAACGTTGTTTTAACCCATGAAGATTACAAAATAATTAGCGATACTTTAATTTATCATACTGACAACCAAAGGTCAGATATTATAGGAAATACAGAGATCAAAACTAATAACAGCTCTATATTTTCAAACAAAGGTTGGTTTGACAGTCAAAATAACAATGCATCCTTTAAAGGAAAAGTTATTTTAAAAACAAAAAATCAAGAATTATTTGCCGATAGTGTTTTTTACAACAAAAATTCCGGGGAATCCTATGCTGAAGGAAGTGTATTGATTAAAGATGATAGCGCTCAAATAATAATAAAAGGAAACTACGGGGTATATAATGAGCTAACAGACTCTATTAGAGTATGGGATAATTCCATATATACCCAACTAGATAGCTCGGATACAGTAAATATTTATGCAGATCAGTTTATTAAATACCAAGACTCGTTAAAAGAGCTAAT
>CALKFX010000119.1 GCA_938084875.1 uncultured Flavobacteriales bacterium
AAGAAATAACTGGAAATACAGCAACAGACTCTATCGACACAGAAATTAATATTCAGGAAGATATAAAACAAGATACTTTGTTAGAATTAGCTAGCAATAATGAATTAAATACTGAAGAAGATTTAGTTACTTCCAAAGAAACACAGATTGAAAAGAAAAAAGAAAAAAAGAAAAAGAAAGAGAAGGTTGTAAAAAAAGGAGATGAAGTAATAGAGTTGAAAAAAAATGAAGTTGTGAAAAATATAATTTCAACAAAAAAGGTTAACAATAATGTAGATTATAAAGTTCAAATACTAGCTGGCCACAGGATAATAAGTGATAAGCAAATATCTAATCAATTTAACTACAATGGTGAGTATGCTTTAGAAACACATAATGGCTGGATAAAATATACAGTAGGTAGTAATTCTAGATATAGTGATGCTAGAGATTCAAGAAATGAATTAAAAATTTATAATTTTCCAGGGCCATTTGTGACAGCCTATAATTATGGAGAGAGAATATCAGTACAAGAAGCACTAATTCTAACAAGTCAAAACTGGGTGCCTTAACAAATTAAGTTAATTGACCTATCTTTTAGGTCTAGCTTCATCAGAAACAGAAATTTTTTTCCTGCCTTTTCTTCTTCGAGCATTTAAAATTTTCCTACCATTTTTAGTAGCCATTCTAGATCTAAAACCGTGTTTGTTTTTTCTTTTTCTATTGGAAGGCTGAAAAGTTCTTTTACTCATTTTTTAAAATTTAAGGCTCGCAAAAATAAAAGATTTTTGGTGGAAACAAAAATAATACCTTGTTATATTTTAAAATAGTCAGATAAATAAAATAATTAGAGTCTTTATTTGATTAAATATACTCCAATCTATATTGTTTAATATATAATATTATTAATTTCACAGAATATAATTTTTAAAAAGATGGAACGTTCTTATCTAGATTTCGAAAAGCCAATTGAAGAAATAAATAATCAAATAGCTCAAACTATTGAAATAGGAGACAAAGGGCAAGTAGACATTAATGCTACTTTAAAAGAATTGGAGATTAAATTATCTATCACAACAAAGAAAATTTTTGAAGATTTAAATCCTTGGCAAAAAGTACAGTTAAGTAGACATCCCGACAGACCCTATACTTTAGACTATATAAACTCTATCACTAACGGTAATTTTCTAGAATTACATGGGGACAGAAATGTAAAAGATGATAAAGCCATGGTTGGAGGATTTGGAGAGATTGATGGAAAAACCTACATGATCATAGGTCAACAAAAAGGAAGAAATACAAAACAAAGAAAATATAGAAATTTTGGAATGGCTAATCCTGAGGGATACAGAAAAGCATTGAGACTGATGAAGCTAGCCGAGAAATTTAACAAGCCTGTGGTTACGCTTATCGACACACCTGGAGCTTATCCTGGACTTGAAGCGGAAGAAAGAGGTCAAGGAGAAGCAATAGCTAGAAATTTATATGAAATGATGCTTCTTAAAGTACCAGTAATATGTATAATTATTGGGGAGGGAGCTTCAGGTGGTGCACTGGGAATTGGTGTTGGAGACAAAGTCATAATGTTAGAAAACACCTGGTATTCAGTTATTTCACCAGAATCTTGTTCTTCTATACTTTGGAGAAGTTGGGATTACAAAGAAAATGCTGCGAGCGCACTAAAACTTACAGGAAAGGACATGCTCAAAAATAAATTAATTGATGGGATAATAAAA
Organism: uncultured Flavobacteriales bacterium; assembly: GCA_938084875.1. GTDB lineage: Bacteria > Bacteroidota > Bacteroidia > Flavobacteriales_D > Parvicellaceae > MED-G20. Next base: position 1,716 of record CALKFX010000119.1, read on the forward strand.
GAACCTGAAGGTGGAGCACATGCAGAACCAGAAAAAATGTTTAAAAAATTAAAGACTGAAATCAAAAAAAATATTGAAAATCTTGAGAAATTAACTCCTGAACAAAGAATTGAATTACGAACTGAAAAGTTTAGTAATATGGGTAATTAATTACTTATTATAAACAGGAATAAAGTCTCTTATCGAATCCCCAAAATTAGTCAGCAAACTTAGATTTCCATTTCCACTATAGGTCCATAGTTCAGTTCCCACAGTCAAATAAACAAAACTATCCATTTCGCTAGGAATTATTTTACTAGGCTTTAAATTTGAGCTAATTGAAATCAAAGTATTTAAATTAAAATCATATTTATATAGTCCGTTAGAGGAACTGAATATTAAATAATTATCCAATAATATTGCATCGTAAATTATGGCATTTGGAAGCTCTAAATCTGTATAAATTTGATTTAAGTTTTCATAGTAAATACTTAATCGAGATTCATTTAAAAACTGTGAAAATATAGCATATTCATTGTTTGAAATAGAAACTATTTTAACAATTTCACCATCTATTTCTACCCTTTGCTTTTCAATTCCAGATTGTCTAAAATAAACTACCAAGTCCCTATCTAAAAAACTTGAAGAACTTTCGACTAAAACAATATTCTCTTGAAAATTAAATTTCCCAAACCATTCTTGAGGATTCGAATAAATGGTATTGATAATATTTCCATTCTTATTGTAAGAGTTTATTCTGCCATCTCCTAAAACTAAGTGGGATTGATTCCTGTCCTCCGACTTAGATCCATCAATAAATAATGGATAATTTGAAGATAGAACTGGTACATTCCTGAGTTTTGTGAAATTATTCAAATCAAAAAAATCACCATTTTGATCAGTTCCTACAAAAAGGTGCTGAGATCTTGAATTCCCTATGGATAACAAATGGTTTCCTAATAATTGTTTGACCAAATGTGAATTCCCTAACGAATCTTGCTGATATATAAAAGTTTGGTTGGTATAACTAGTTATATAAATTAATGATTCAAGAATTTTTGGAATTTCATTTAAATAAAGTGTAATATATTCAGAATTGAAATTTCCAAACTCATCATAAGCTTTAATATTTATAAAATAATTTCCACTTAAAAGCAATAAATCTTCTACTGTAAAAGAAAGATCATATTCAAAATAAGAACTGTCCGCATCAAGATCAAACCCTTGGACAACAGTAGCAGAATTTTCAGAAACAAGATTCACCTCTACTCTATCTACCTTATCATTGTCCGTCACATATCCAGAAACCTTTATATCGCAGGGCAATTGAAAAGACTCATTTGACAATGGACTTTGAACAAATAAATTTGGAGGATTATCGTCTTTTTTAGTACAACTAAAGAAAAGTAGAAACGATGCAACAAAAATTAATATTTTAACTTTTAGATTTACTAACATTTGTTAATAAAGTTATTTGATAATTTTAAAAGCATCAAAATCAAATGGATAATCTTTAATAGTTTACATTTGTTTCAATGGAAAATCGAGTTGAAATACAAAAAAAACCTACACTAAAAACAATTACTAGGCCACAAGACCTTTCTGGAATAGGAAAGCTTCCCCCTCAAGCAATTGATTTAGAGGAAGCAATTTTAGGGGCACTCATGCTAGAAAAATCACCTTTAAATGACGTTATAGATATTATTCACCAACCAGAGAT
>CALKFX010000120.1 GCA_938084875.1 uncultured Flavobacteriales bacterium
TGGTGAAAATGATTTTTTAAATTCTAAAAGATTGGCCATTAAGTTTTCAGTTGAAAGTTCATTTTCAAGAAGGTAATTAACTCTTTTAGTAAATAATATCTCGAACTCAGGTTGCTTTAGTAAATAATTAATTAATTCTCCTCCTAAAGCTGGAGACCAATCTCTTTGGATATAATCAAACATATTAAATTCTGGATTTCCTACACAAGCATCCATATCTATCAAAACAGCATTCCAAGGCTTATTGCCTTTTCTTTTTTTCCAAAAAAAAGTATTGTTGCAAGGCCAGTCATTATTTTGAAAGAATAGTTCAATTATGAACCAATCTACAATAGAGCTCATATTGAAATTTTTTGCAATTTTTTCATAATTAGTTTTTGGGTTTTCTTTTATTTCAAGAAGTAGACTATTCAAATCTCCATATCCCTTTTTTTTAGAATATCCCTTGTCATCAGCATCAATTAAATTTTTTTCTTTTATTTTATATTTATTAGAAATTGCCTTTAAGTCCATTCTCTCTCTTAATCCATGGATTCCCCAGTACTCTCCATTTAAATAGACCAAAACAGGTTGGTAGCTCATTACATCTACATTTAAATTTTTACATATTTTAGAAATCCATCCATCGACAAATATTTCGTTTCCCCAACCTGAAAAAGAAGATCTCAAAATAATTTTATCAATTTCATGATCTAGCTCTAAAAGAGTATTTACTTTGTTTTTTTGATTGATATAAAATCTAAGGCTTTTTTGGGGGGCTAAGGGAGTAATATATCCATGAATTCTAAAAGGAAAGCTACCCTTTAAAAATATTTCATTTTTGTTAAATATTTCAATCTCTCCAGTTTGTTTTCTCTTTTTAAACTTGTAGAAATTTCCTGATGTTTGGTCTTTTTCTCCAATGAAGCTATTTCCTGGAACATAACATCCTTCTTCAGAATCAAATAGAGTTTTGGAATCTACTTTTAAATTTACTATTGAAAATTTTAGTTCAGATTTAAACCCCAATAAATAATTATAGATAGAAGAATCCACAACTATATTATTTCTTAGTGCAATCACTTTAACTTTATGAAAAGAAGAAAATTCACCAATAGGTGCTTTCCAATTATTTACATATTTACTGTAGTCTTCAATTGCTGTTGGTATGTTAATGAGTTTTGGAATTAATTTTTTTAAATGGTAAGTTATTTCATTGGATCCTGTAATTGTGTCGAGATTGTAAATCAATTTTAAATTTAAATCACTCTCGGTTTTGAATGTAACTAAAATGGAATCTTTACTGTAGCTTCCGGAAATATAATTGCTTGATATTGTGGACGAATTTAATCCATACAATGGAGAAAAAAAGTCTTTTGTTTTTTTAGAATTATTACAGCTTATTGATAAGATTGTAATTATAAATAAAATTGACTTTTTTTTCATTTGATTTGATCTCACGTAAAAGTACAAATACTTCTAAATAGATTTAATATTTTTATTTTCAACATAATAATTATGTTATTATTAAATGATATGCGATTTTAAAAGAATAATTAAATATTTTTGTCGTTATGGTATTGAGTTTAGAAAACTTAAAAAGTATTAAATGAAAATAATAAGATTTATATTTTCAAAATTCTTCTGGATAAATTTCCTTTTGGCCAGTGCAACTTTATACGGTGTTTTCTTTTATACAATGAATAATTTAGACAAATACACCAACCACAATATTAAAATTGAAGTACCTAATTTAATAGGTGTTCAAATCGGCAATTTAAATGACACTTTAGAGAAGCTAGAATTAAGATATGAAATACGAGATTCCATTTACTCTGAAAACCATCCTATGGGAATGATTATTCAACAAGATCCTAAACCGCATTCAGAAACCTTTCCAAATTATATTAAACCCAATAGAAACCTATATTTCACTATTGTAAAAAAACAAGAAATTTATAAAACTATCCCAGATTTAATATCCAATGTTAGTTCTAAAAATATTGGTAAAACCAAATTAGAAAGGCTTGGGTTTAAGGTTGATTTAGAAATGAAAAACCATAAAGATAGAGACAAAGTACTTGAAATTAGATTTGAAGATGAGATTGTAAAAGCAGGAAGAAAACTACCAAAAGGTTCTACTTTAAAATTAATTTATGGATCTGGTGATAAAGGAAAGCCAATTGAATTACCAGATTTCAGAGGAATGAATATCTATTTTGCAAACAAAAAAGCAAGTGATGTAGGATTAGAACTTGAGATTCATTACAATGATTCTGTTTTAGATTTTAAGGATTCAAATCGCGCAGTAATATTTAATCAATATCCATTCCCGAAAACCGGCAACAAATCTTTAATTTCAATTGGAAGTTTAGTAATAATAGATGCAAATCTTTCCACTCCGTTGGATAGTATATATGCCAAAGACACCGTAGGATTAAACTTTAATATTTGAAAAATTTTTTTTCACTTTCATTCTTGTTAATTCCATTCTTTCTTATTTCTCAGGAGAGTCTCCAGCCTCTGAGAACCAATATATCATTGTTTGATGTTCCGTCTTCTAAAAGAACTCAGTCCATAGAGAATTTTGATTTCATTTATTTGACAGATACCCTTAGTTTACCATTAATTGATGATTTTTCTACCAATAAATTTAAAGTATACAAAACCGATACTAGTGGTCCTAATATTTCAGATTCTTCCTGGAATTATTTATTTTATTTAGATGGCAGTTTGGTTCCTTTTGCAAATACCTATATGTCTTCACCAACATTTACTTATGCTTATGATAGCATAAATTCTAACGGGCTGGATACTCTTATTATGTTAACAATTCAAAACGATCCAGATACTTTAATAATAAACAATCTTTTCTATTACCCTATTACCAATGACACAATAATTTTATGGCCAAATGTCACCAATATTGATTCACTTTGGACAGCAGCTAGTCCTGATACAACTTTTGCCAATATTTCCTCAGACTACAGTCAAGATTCTATTTCTTTATATTTTGTCTCACCTGAAATTGATGATTTAAACAAAATCTGGTTAGACAACGATGTCTTTTTAAATTACAATTACCCTAAGAATCCATGGACTCTTGGTGTAGTTACTTTTGATGGTTTAAACTCTTCTGGCAAACCATATGATTGGACTACAGGTGCTACTGACTGGTCGGATCAATTAACTTCTAAACCAATTTTTTTAGGCAATAAAGATATTAGCGATTCCCTGTATTTTTCTTTCTATTTTCAAGCTGGAGGATATGGGGAAACACCAGATTCAGACGATTCACTCTTATTAGAATTTTATAATCCTTCTAACAACGAGTGGAATACAGTTTGGTCTACCAATGGTTTTGATAGCGATCAATGGTATTATGAGCATATTCTACTGGATTCTTCAAAATATTTTCAAGATGGATTTAGATTTAGGTTTAATTCTTACGGAAGTCTAAATGGGAGTTTAGACCACTGGAATGTTGACTATGTTTATTTCAATGAAAGTCGTTCTATGAACGATACACTAATGCAAGATTGGGCATTCACCTCTCCACCTGTTTCCATGCTAGACAATTATAGTTCTGTTCCATGGAAACATTTTAAAAATACAACTTCTGACATCTTGCTGAAAAATGCTATAATTCCATCCTATAATTCCTCTGATAATCCTAAATTATTACAACCTTGTTCTATGGATTTATTTTATGAAGATGTATTACAATCCTCTTTTCCATATTCGGCTACTGTTCTAAATGTTCCGGAATTAAGTTATTTTGATATGTTTTACGATTTTGGATCTACTTTCGAGCTCAATACTTCACTTACAGATACTTTTGTGGATTATACTTATAGATTTTATTTATCTACTAATACAACCCCTGAAAGATTAAGTGAGAATGATACTATTTTACACCATCAGTCATTTCAAAATTATTATTCTTACGACGATGGTTCTGCAGAAGCTGCTTATGGTTTAATAGGTAATGGTGTAGAACTAGCCTACAGATTTTCAATTTTAGAGGGTATAGGAACAGATACTTTAAAAAGCATTAAAATACATTTTTCTCCATCTGTAAATGATGCTTCTAACGACCCATTTTTTCTTCAAATTTGGGACGATAGTTTGGGAGCACCTGGAAGTTTAATTTATACTACAGACGATTTTGATTTCCCTGAGCTTTACTATCCAGAGTATAACTCAGGTTTAAATGGATTTTTTGAATACGAGTTACCTTCTTTAGTACCTGTTAGTGATACATTTTATATTGGTTGGAAACAGACTACATCTTCAAGATTAAATATAGGTTTTGATAAGAATATTAACAGAAAACTTGACATATTTTACAATTTAGGTACGGGTTTTCAAAATACCATATATGATGGTGCGCTAATGATGCGTCCTGTTTTTGTTTCTCCAGTGGATAATGTTATGAACTATCCTGAGCTGTTTAGAAATGAGGATAATATTTCCTTTTACCCAAATCCTGCAGATGATTTAGTTCTAATTCCTAACAAAGAGGTTAGTGGTATTGAAATTTACGATTTAAACGGAAGACTGGTAAATAGTTTAGAAATGGACCAGAAAAATTCTTTTAAGGTTGAAAATTTATTCAATGGGGTTTATCTCTTAAAGTTTAAATTTAAAAATGGAGAAATTAAAGTTGAAAAACTAATTGTCCAACACCATTAATTACCATGGAAGTTAAAAATATTGATCATATGGAGGAAGAGCTGTTTGAACACTATAATTTTATAGCTGATAATGGTCAAGAAAAATTAAGAATTGATAAGTTTTTAATGGATCGAATTGCCAATACATCAAGGAACAAAATTCAAATTGCTGCTCATAATGGAAATATTCTAGTTAATAAATTACCAGTAAAGCCAAATTATAAAGTAAAGCCAAAAGATGAAGTTTCTATAGTGTTACCTTATCCAGTTAGGCAACTAGAGTTAATTCCACAAGATATACCTGTTGATATTATTTATGAAGACGACCAATTATGTTTGGTTAATAAATCTGCCAATATGGTCGTTCATCCAGGATATGGAAATTACGATGGTACATTAGTAAATGCATTGTTATACCATTTTGAAAAATTACCGGAATTACCATCCGATTATTTTGGTCGTCCAGGATTGGTTCATCGATTAGACAAACATACTACAGGAATAATGGTAGTGGCTAAGACTGAGAATACTTTAACCAATTTAGCAAAACAATTTTTTGATAGAACTACTAAAAGAAGATATCATGCACTGGTTTGGGGCGATGTTGAAAACGAGCAAGGAACTGTTGATTTATATTTAGGTAGGTCTTTAAAGAATAGAAAACTAATGACCTGCTATCCCGAAAAAGATCATGGAAAGCACGCCGTTACACATTATAAAGTAATTGAAAGGTTTGGTTATGTTACGTTAATTGAATGCAGGCTAGAAACGGGCAGAACACATCAAATAAGGGCACATATGAAACATATTGGACATCCGCTTTTTAATGATTTAGAATACGGAGGTGATAAAATTGTGAAAGGAACAAGCTTTACGAAATACAAGCAATTTGTAGAAAATTGTTTTAAGCTATTACCAGGACAAGCTCTTCATGCAAAGTCACTTGGTTTTTATCATCCAACTCTTAAAAAAGACTTAATTTATGAAAGTGAGTTGCCAATATATTTTGAAGAAGTACTTAATAAATGGAGGCGATATTCTCAATCAAGTACTTTTTAAGATATTAAAGTTTTCAACAATTTTTTATATAATTCCAAGTACTTTTTACATTAGATGGAGAATCTAATATATGTACCTAATTTTTGATACCGAAACTACAGGCCTACCCAAAAAGTTTAATGCGCCAATCACCGATTTAGACAATTGGCCAAGGTGTGTTCAAATTGCTTGGCAGCTTCATAATTATGATGGAACATTAATAGAGCACAATGACTTTTTAATTGTTCCAGATGGTTACGATATTCCTTATCAATCTGAAAAAATTCATGGCATATCTACTGCATTGGCTAAAACCAAGGGAGAGTCATTAAAAGAGGTTTTAAATTCTTTTAAAAATGTTTTAGCCAAAACAAAGGTTTTGGTTGGACAAAATCTAAAGTTTGATTTGAATATTGTCGGATCGGAGTTCCACAGACTAGGATATGACAATGAATGGCTAAAAATGCCAGTACTTGACACCTGCTCAGAAAAGTCAGCATTTTTATGTAAACTTCCAGGAGGAAGAGGAGGAAAATTTAAATATCCAACTCTATCCGAACTTCATCAATGCTTATTTAAAGTGCCTTTTAAAGAAGCGCACAATGCTACGGCAGATGTTGAGGCAACAGCTAGGTGTTTTTTTGAACTTATTAGAAAAAGATCTTTCCAAAAATCAGACCTTTATTTAGAGGATGAAAAATATGTCGATTTTTTTGTAAAGAATACTTCTGAATTCGCTCCTGCTGGAATTAAACACGTTAATTTATCTAAACAAAGTAAAGCTCTTATAGAGCAAAAAAAATCTGACGTTAGTAAAACTGTAGTTCCTGAAGAAGATATTTCCCATTTAGAAGATGTCCCCTTTTCCCATCTTCATAACAAAACTCAATTTTCTGTACTTCAATCTACTATTGATGTAAAAACTCTAATTGAAAAAGCGGTAGAGTTTGGAATGCCTGCAGTAGCTTTTTCTGATTCTGGGAATATGATGGGGGCATTTCAATTTGTTGAAACGGGTTTTAAACATAACCAAACTATTGATAAAAAAATTGAAGATGCTAAAAAAAAATCAAATGTTTCAGAGAAAGAAATCCACGATTTAGAAAGAAAAAAAATTCTTCCAATTGTTGGTTGTGAGTTCCAAGTTTGCCCGGATAGGAACGACAAGACCTATAAAAACAATGGTTATCAAGTTCCTTTTTTAGCCAAAAATAAAAAGGGATATCAAAACTTAATTAAGCTTTCTTCCATCGGATTCATTGAAGGATTTTATTATGTTCCTAGGATAGATAAAAACATAATTTTAGAATATTCCAATGATTTGATTGTAACTACTGGGGGATTGTATGGAGAAATAGCCCAATTAATATTAAATGAAGGTGAACAAAAAGCAGAGGAGTCTCTTTTATGGTGGAAAGAAAACTTTAAAGATGATTTTTATATTGAAATTGTTAGACATGGATTGGAGGAGGAGGAAAAAGTAAATGAGGTTTTACTAAGATTTGCCAAAAAACATTCTATTAAATATTTTGCATCTAACAATACACACTATATAAATAAGGAGGATGCTGATGCCCATGACGTACTGTTGTGTATAAAGGATGGTGAAAGAAAATCAACTCCCATAGGCAGAGGAAGAGGTTTTAGATTTGGGTTTTTAAATACCGAATATTACTTTAAATCTCAGCAGGAAATGAAATCCTTATTTTCTGATATACCTGATTCCATAATAAACACCAATGAAATTGTTGCTAAGTGTCAATCTTATCGTTTGGCTTCTGAAGTATTGTTGCCTGAGTTTGAAATCCCCGATGAATTTAAAGATCCGAAAGATATTAAGGATGCTTCTCTTAAAAATGGAGAAAACAACTACTTAAGACATTTAACTTATCAAGGAGCTAAAGTTAGATATCAAGAATTATCAGACGAAATCAAAGAAAGATTAGATTTTGAGTTAGAAATTATTAGAAAAACAGGCTATCCTGGTTATTTCTTAATAGTACAAGACTTTTGTTCAGCAGCAAGAGATATGAATGTTTCAGTTGGCCCAGGAAGAGGTTCGGCGGCTGGTTCTGCTGTTGCATATTGTATAGGGATTACTAATGTTGATCCAATTAAGTACAACCTTCTTTTTGAGAGATTTCTTAATCCTGATAGAGTTTCTTTGCCCGATATTGATATTGACTTTGACGATGAAGGAAGGTCAAGAGTAATTCAATATGTTATTGATAAATATGGTTCTAGTCAAGTTGCCCAGATAATTACTTATGGTACTATGGCTGCAAAATCTTCTATAAGAGATACAGGAAGAGTTTTGGACTTGCCTTTGCAGCAGACAGATAGGTTGGCAAAGTTGGTTCCTGATGTGAAATTGAATAAATTATTCAGTTGGAATAAACAAGATGTAAAAAGTAATATCTCACCCGATCAATTAAAAAATGCAGAAGAACTCATTAATAAATTGGAGGAGGAAGGAATTGAAGGAGAAGTTATTAGACAAGCAAAACTAGTTGAGGGCTCGTTAAGAAATACAGGAATTCATGCATGTGGAGTTATAATCACCCCCTCGGATATTAGAGATTTTGTCCCTGTTTCATTGGCTAAAGATTCTGAAATGTGGTGTACTCAATTTGACAATTCTGTTGCAGAGTCTGCGGGTTTGTTGAAAATGGATTTTCTTGGGTTAAAAACTCTGACTTTAATAAAGGATACCATAAAAATTATAAAAGCGATGTCAGGAAAATCTATAGATATAGATGAAATTCCACTTGACGATATTAAAACCTATGAGCTTTTTCAAAGAGGAGAAACAGTGGGGATTTTCCAATATGAATCTCCAGGAATGCAAAAACATTTAAAATCATTGCGACCAACAGCTTTTTCAGATTTAATTGCAATGAATGCGCTTTACAGACCCGGCCCAATTGAATACATTCCAAGTTTTATTAAACGAAAGCATGGCAATGAGGAGATAGAATACGATTTACCGGTAATGGAAGATTTTTTAAAAGAAACTTATGGAATTACAGTTTATCAAGAACAGGTTATGTTATTGTCTCAAGAGTTGGCTGGTTTTTCTAAGGGGGAAGCAGATACTTTAAGAAAAGCAATGGGTAAGAAAAAAGTAGACTTGCTTAACAAGATGAAGCCACAATTTCTTTCACAAGGTCAAGAAAGGGGTCATGATACAGAAATTTTAGAAAAAATATGGAAAGACTGGGAGAAGTTTGCTTCTTATGCATTTAATAAGTCACATAGTACTTGTTATGCTTTAATTGCTTACCAAACAGCATATTTAAAAGCACATTACCCAGCAGAATATATGGCTTCAGTACTTAGTAATAATATGAACGATATAAAATCTGTTACTTTTTTCATGAAAGAGTGCAATAGAATGGGATTGAAAGTTCTAGGACCAGATGTCAATGAAAGTTGGTACAAGTTTGCAGTAAATGAAAAAGGTGAAATTAGGTTTGGTCTTGGTGCTGTAAAAGGAGTTGGAGAGGGCCCTGTTAAAAATATTTCTTCTATTCGAAAAGAGACTGGAAAATTCAATACAATTTTTGATTTTATAAAACGGGTTAGCCTTAAAGACTGTAATAAAAGAGTAATTGAAAGTTTAGCCATGGCAGGAGCATTTGATTCATTTAATAATTTTCATCGTGCTCAATTTTTTAATGTAGACGAGAAACAGGTTTCATTCGTAGAAAAATTATTAAAGTTTGGTCAAGCTTTTCAGTCAAAAAGCAATTCCCAGCAGGTAAATATGTTTGATGCCATTGGAGAATCTCTTGAATTGGCTGAGCCACAAATTCCACCGACAGAAGAATGGAGCAATTTTGAGCTATTGACAAAGGAAAAAGAGGTAGTAGGCATTTATATTTCTGGACATCCACTACAAGACTATCTTTTAGAACTAAAATATTTCTGTGACATTAATTTAAAAGTTCTCAATGAAAATCTACAAGAGCTTCCCGAAAGAGAATTTTCTTTTATTGGATTAGTAAGTAGTGCTGCTAATTTAGAAAGTAGAAGAGGAACCAAATATGGAGTTCTAGAACTTCAGGATATGGAAGGTCAAATGGAGTTTAGGCTTTTTGGTGAACAATACTTGAAATTTATGCATTTTTTGGTGCCTGGTAATTTTTTACATATCAAGGGAAAGGTTCAACAGCGTCCAAAATATTATAAGTCAGATGAATTTCAAAAGGAATATAGAATTCAACAAATTGATGTTTTGGATGATATTCGAGACAAATTGTCTAATTCGTTGTATTTAAAATGGGATTATGAGAATTTAAAGGCAGAACAAATCAATGACTTAGAAAAATTAATGGTAAAGTACAAAGGGAAAAAGCAAATTATTTTTGAACTATTAGATTCTGAATCCTCAACTTATGTGACCTTAAATTCGAGAAAGTTTATGTCCAACGTATCCAATGAGTTAATACATGAGATTAGTCAGTTAGATGGATTTTTGGGTTACTCTATTAATAAATCAAATATGGAAAATTATTTAGAAAAAAATAATCCTTAATTATTCTCCGTAAAAATCATTATTTCGCAACATATTTAAACAAAATACATATCTTTGATTATAATTTAAATTTTTAAAAATGGCGTTAGAATTTACTGAAGAAAATTTTGAATCTACAGCGTTAAAGTCAGATAAACTTGTCATGGTAGATTTTTGGGCTGAATGGTGTGGTCCTTGTCGTATGGTTGGGCCTCATGTTGAGGAACTTTCTAAAGAATACGACGGAAAAGCTGTAATTGGAAAAGTAAATGTTGATCTTCATGGTGGTATTGCAGCTCAGTTTGGAGTTAGGAATATCCCAACTATTGTATTCCTTAAAAATGGAGAATTAGTTGATAAAGTTGTTGGTGCAGTTCCTAAGGACCAACTTGCAGAGAAGTTAGACGCTCACATTTAACTTATCTTACCAACATTACACTTCCATTTAGTTTTATTTGTTCTTGGTCATTTTTAAGTATGTAGTAATATTGGCCTTCGCTTAATTTTTTTCCACTACTGCTTTCCCCATTCCAATCATTCTCGTATGGATTTTGATCAAATACTAAATTACCCCATCGATTGTAAATTTTTATATCAAATAGATCATTGATTCCATAGATTACAAACTTGTCGTTAACTACATCATTATTAGGACTAAAAATATTTGGAATAATAATTTCACTAGGAAGAATAGTAATTTCCAAACAAGAGGTGTCAAAACAATTATATTCATTCGCAGCTATTAAACAGACTGTGTAATCCCCTGGATATTTGTAAATATGAGTAGGTTCGTATTCAATACTGCTGGAATCGTCACCAAAAGACCAGCTATTAACTACAGAAGAATCTATTGAGCTTTGAAAAAAATCAATTGGTTCATCAGGTTCCATTATTGCAGAGTTAAAGTTGATAGATATATTGTGATAATTGGTGTCAATTAGAAGAAAGTTGGAAGTGTCTCGGCAGTTATTGTTGTCTAAGACAACCAATTGATAATTATCTGCAATAAGATTGGATATATCTAATGAATCCGATAAGAAATTGTTCCAATAAAATTGTATGCTGTCTGCTGTAGATGTAACAATTATATTGGAAATAGCTCCATTTTCTTGTCCACAATCTTCATTTTTTATTACCACAAAAGAAGTATCAATTTCTGGTCCTGATAGGTCAGGAACATAAAAGTTATGACTAGCAACACATCCCATCCCATCTGTTAATTCCAAGAAAAAACCACCTCCATTTAAGTTAAATGTATCTAGAGATAAGGAGTTTTGAGTATTCCAAGTCCAGCTGTAGGGGCTTATTCCTCCGACAATATTAATTCCAATAATACTTCCATTTTCTTGGTTACATTTTTCAGCTTCAACTATAACGTTTGAACTATCAATTATTAAATCAGGAACATCTATACAAAATTGATGAAAATTGCTAGCTCCACCAGTTGAGGCTGTAAAACCCCAGAAGACCATAGGGTTGCCGTTAAATACATTATTCACTATGTCTCCAGTATAATTTAAAACAAGAAAATTATTATAATAGACATTTAATAAAGTTGATACAGGGTCCCAAGTAATCCTTAAAGGTTCAGCAATGCAGTTTTCAATTTCCCCTAAGTCGTATGGCCCTGCAATATTATTGGATGAGGTGTGAATCACATCTCCATCTAAATTAATTGAAATATGGTCGTTAAAGATATCTCCATGAGCTGTATTTTGATAAGTATCTAAATAAACTCCTATCGATGGAGAAACACCACCCAAACCCATTTGTCCTCCAGAAGAACCAATACTGGTATTTAACGGCTGAAGGGCAAATACCATTCCATCTGCACCTGCCCACTGACTCGTGTTATTACAGCCTAAATTCACAGTAAAGCTATAATCAAAAGGTTGGTTTAAATCGATTTGGTTTATATTCCATACGGAGCCTGCCTTATTGCCCATATCTGGCGTAAGTTGGTAACATTTACAGTTTATTATACTGGCATCTCCATTAAGTTGAAATTGGGCACTTACTTGTGCATTAAAAACGATTAATGTCACCCAAAGTAATATTATATTAGAAAACTTAATTTTAAATAATTTAAACAAAAGTAAAAAAACAAATTTCAATCTTATAATATTCTCACATTGATTACGTTTCTTTATATTTAGGAAAATCTATTTTAAAAAATTGTGACTTACAAATGAAAATTGCACTTATTGGCTATGGAAAGATGGGAAAACTTTTAGAGATAAAAGCCAAGGAGAGAAACCATACCATTTCTAAAATACTGAAAAAACAAAAATGGACTTCTCAAGATCTGATGGACTCAGATATGGCTATAGATTTTTCAAGTCCAGATTCTGCAGTAGATAATATTCATAAAGCCTTTAAGGCAAATGTTCCGATTGTTGTTGGGACAACTGGGTGGAATAAAGATTTTGATAAAGTAAAAAATTGGTGTAATGAATATAACGGAGCAATTCTACCTTCCTCTAATTTTTCTTTAGGCGTAAATATTTTTTTTGAAATAAATAATCAGTTGTCTAAAATAATGAATCAGCAAAAGTCATATTCTGCTAAAATAAGGGAGACCCACCACACCGAAAAAGTAGATTCACCAAGCGGAACAGCAATCACTACTGCAGAAATAATTCTTGATCAAATGGACCATTATTCAAACTGGGTTTCGAATACCTCTGATTATGGTAATAAATTACCTATAATTGCAAAAAGAAAAGAAGGTGAAGCTGGAACACATGAAGTTATTTACGAAAGCAATATTGACGAGCTATCCATTTGTCACAAAGCAAAAAATAGAGAAGGATTTGCTATTGGAGCAATTATTGCTGCAGAATTTTTATACAATAAAAAAGGACTTTTTTCCATGAAAGACGTCGTAAAATTTTAAGATGATACCATATATTTTATTAATTCTAATGATCGTTGTTTATTTCTTTTCACTCGGGAAGATTTTTGAAAAGAATGGACGCCAAGTATGGGAGGGTTATGCTCCTATTTACAATATATATGTGTGGTTGAAAATCATCAAAAAACCATGGTGGTGGATTTTCTTTTTCCCAATTCCATTTGTGAACTTAATTGTTGCTATAGGTTGTAATGTTGAAACTGCAAGACTATTCGGAAAATATTCTGTAAAAGATACTTTGTTAATGATATTATTGCCTTGGTATTACATCCCATATTTAGCATTTGATTCTAAAAATGTAGTGGTAGAACCCACAGACTGGACCAAAGTAAAAGACAGAGACCAGAGAACGTGGCATGACCAAATAACACTTTTTTTTATTGCTCCATTTGTTGGCCATGGGCTGTATTTTATTTTTAGACTTATTGGTTCAAAAGACAAGCCCAATAAAAAAACAATGGCTGCAGACTGGACCAATGCTCTAGGATTTGCAATTGTTGCAGCATCTATAATAAGGTCTCTATTTTTTGAAGCCTTTACAATTCCTACAGGATCTATGGAAAAAACAATGAGAATTGGAGACTATTTATTTGTAAATAAAATGAAATATGGAGCAAAGTTGCCTCAAACACCAATTTCTGTTCCCTTTGTTCACAATAGATTGCCTTTCACCTTTATTCCCTCTTATGTAGACTGGTTTAGTTCTGACTATAGAAGACTTTTTGGATATGGTGAAATTAAAAGGGGAGATATTATGGTATTTAATTGGCCAGTTGGGGATTCTGTAATTGTCCATAACGGGGTTATTGCCCACGATTATTATGCCATATTAAGGAACCAGGCTTTTATTAATTGTGTTAGAGATTTAAAAGCTTATACTAGTAATGGAATTAATTTAAGTTACGATAGATATCAGCCATTAGAATCGAAATATTTAAATTCTGCCAGACAAAAGTTAATTAATGGTGGTGGCTTAAGCCAGTCTCCAGTTGGCCCTATTGAAAAAACTGGTGGAATTGCTACTCTTCCTATAGATAAAAAAGAAAATTATATAAAACGCTGTGTAGCTGTTGGTGGAGACACCTTAGAAATTAAAGACAATCTCCTTTATATAAATAGCCAGCCAGAAGAAAAAAAAGACGAAGTTGTATTTACTTATAATTTCTATTTTAAACCTGGATCTTATATTCCACAAGACAAAATTCTAGAGGATTTTGAAATTTACAGCGACCAGCACACAAGATCAAACATTGAGAACAAATACATAAAAGTTGTAGATACTTCCTATAAGGATTCCTTAGTTTATTTAGAAAAATTAGCTGCTTACAGTAGAGAACAAATAACTTGTTCCCCAGAGACAGCTAAAATGCTTTCTAGATATTCTGGTTTAGATAGTATGAGTCAAGAAATTCATCCAAAAGGTTTTAATTATTCAGTTTATGGTCAGTTCTATCCATATTTTCCAAACCATCCTTCTTTTAATTGGTCTAGAGATAATTATGGTCCATTAATAGTTCCAAAAAGCGGGTGGACAGTCGAACTTAGCGATTCTACTTGGATACTTTACAAACGAGCTATAGAAGTTTACGAAAAAAATAAAGTTTCTGTTAACTCCAATGGAGATTTCCTTATTAATGATAAAATATGTGCAGATTATACCTTTCAACAAAATTATTATTGGTTAATGGGAGACAATAGGCACGGGTCGGCAGATTCAAGATGTTGGGGTTTTGTTCCAGAAGATCATGTGGTTGGTACTGCATCTTTTGTTTGGTTTTCTAAACATCCTGAAACAGGAATTAGATGGGATAGAATTTTCTCTACAGTTCACTAATGAAGACTGTCCTTAGTTCGGTCTATGCTGGTAATCTTATGTATTATTCAGTTCTTGCAAAATCCTCTCAAGTATATATCGATGGATTTGAGAATTTTCACAAGCAATCTTATAGAAACCGATGTGTCATTTCTAGTCCGAATGGACCACTTAAGTTAATAATTCCTATTATTAGAATTTCCAAAAATATTGTTAAGGATGTAAAAATTGACAATCATCAAAACTGGAGAAAAATCCATTGGAAATCTTTGGAAAGTTCTTACAGGTCTTCCCCTTATTTTGAGTTTTATGAAGACGAATTTAAGCCGTTCTATTTCGAAAAAAAAATAGAATATTTATTGGATTTTAACCAGCAAATTAATTTAGTTCTTTTAAGATGTTTAAATATGGATACAGAAATTTTATTTTCTGATTCCTATTTAGAAAAAGGAGATAAGATTAATGATTTTAGGGATAAAATTCACCCAAGTTCAACACCAACAGAAACAGTTAAAAAAATAAAGTATACCCAGGTATTTCAGGAAAGTCAAGATTTTATTTACAACCTAAGTGTTTTTGATTTGTTGTTCAATCAGGGGCCGTTGGCGAAACAATTTCTGGATTCATAGAGTAGTTACAAGCTTTACTAATTACATTCATTACTTCAGTTCTTATATTCATGCTTATTAATTTGTGATTTTCAGCATCTGGATAAACTCTATTGGATAGAAACACGTAGAGAATACCACTTTCTGGATCAGCCCAAGTTAAATTCCCTGTAAATCCAGAATGTCCAAAGCTATCAAAAGACACACATTCAAAACAGGTTGGTCCGCCAGCGCCATCTCTAACTGGTTTGTCAAATGCAATTCCTCTTCTGTTTTTATTAGAATTGTAATATGGGGAGGAGGTATATTTTTCAATAATATCAGAACTTAAAATAGTATCCCCACCATAAGTACCTTTGTTTAAATACATCTGCATGATTACAGCTAGATCATTTGCGTTTGAAAAAAGTCCTGCGTGCCCACCAACTCCGCCTAATAGAGCAGCCCCTTGGTCATGTACATATCCATGTATTAGTTGATGTCTAAAAAATGTGTCATTTTCAGTTGGTGTTATTCTATTTATATCCCATTTTTCAAGTGGGTTATAACCGATATTTTGAAGTCCAATTTTACTATAAATATTTTCTGCGATTAGGTCTTGGCTATTAAAGGTGATTTTTTTAATTATTTCATTAATGAAATAATACCCTATATCGCTGTATTTATATTTTTTATTTTTATTAATATCTGTAGATAGAATTCTTTCAAAAATAGAATCTCTGTAGGAGCTTAACATATATAAGTTTTTTGCAACTAGGCTCTGGTGAATATTTGAAGGAAGCTTGCTGTAGAGTTCGTAGGATGGCATTCCTTCATTTAGTGTTTGCACATAAAATGGTATCCAAGATGCCAACCCAGCTTGGTGGGTTAAAATTTCTTTTAGTACTAAATTTTTATATTCTGTAGAGTCTAATATTTCTGGTAAGTAAGATCCTAGGGTAGAGTCTACACTGAATCTATTTTCTGACTCTAGTTGCATTAATATTAAAGCAGAACTTGCAATTTTTGTAATCGAAGCCAAATCGTATATATCAGAATTTTCAACTTTTTTTGAAATACTATCGTAGGTGTGATTTCCGAAAGATTTGTTAAAGAATACATTTCCGTCTTTGGCAGCTAATATTTGACAACCTGGCATAGCATGGTTATCTATGCCATTATTCACTATCGAATCTATTTTGTAAAGTATACTATCGTTTATATCTAGCTCACTAGGATTTAAATAGGAAAGTCTTGTTTTGGTAGTGGTTAGTCCATCTCCAGATTGGTAATTTTCACATAAATTATTTTCTAAATAATTACTACAGGAAAGCCCCCCAAAAACAACTTGGCTAGCATGTTTAAGATTTATAGGTTTAGAGTTAGGGTTGTATAATATTGCTTGACAGCTATTGATGATAAGATCTTCAAAAAAGAGTTTTTTTCCGTGAACATAGTTTAGGATTATTTTATTTTTTGAACTTATTTCTTGGATTAAATTGGCAATTTCAAAGTGAATGGTGTCTGTGTTTACAATAATTAGATTAAAACCTTTTAGTTCTTTTTCCATTGCTCTAATCATTCTTTTAGAGGAGAAAGTGTTGAAATGAAAATGGTCAATATTGGTATAGTTATCGCAAGAGGCTTCAAAGCTATTTAAGTTGTTGGAGGATAGATTTAAGGTTGCAATTTTTAAGGTGTCAAGTTTTTTTAATGGAATTATATTTTCAGAGTTTTTTAAAAGAACAGTGGAATGAAAATTTATAGAATCTTTAGAAA
>CALKFX010000121.1 GCA_938084875.1 uncultured Flavobacteriales bacterium
TAGATTTACCAGCTCCGTTAGCTCCAATTACTCCATAACAATTATCTCCATTAAATTTAATATTGACTTCGTCAAAAAGTACTCTTTTTCCGTACTGTAAGGTGATATTATTGGCTGAAAGCATAATTTATATTTTTAGGCGGCAAATATATAAGAATCTGTAAGAATCATCCTTAATTTTAAGGACAAATAGACGGTAATTAGCTTAAATAAAAGCTTTATTGAACTATTAACTTCAATGGTTTTATTGCAGGATGGTTGTCTAGAACAACCCAATAAACACCTCTTGAAATATAACTGCTATTAAGGGTAAATTTATTATTAGAAAGATTATATAATTTGTAAACTATTTTCCCTTGAATGTCTCTTATTGAAATATCGTAAATACCTTTATAATTTACAACTTGGATTTCTGTTTCTCCAATAAATGGATTTGGATAGGCAATAATCTCAGAAAAATTATTTTCACTTTCAATAATAGAAGTTGAAAAATCTGCGTTAATGTAGAAACTAACACTTACACTATCTCCAAAATCTCCTTGTCCTTGAGAAAGAGTATTCCCATTTAAATCGTTCAACAACCAACTACCATCAGTTCCTCCCCACTGAGAAGCTCCTAGTCCATCTCCAAAATCATCATACAGAGTGAATGTATAACAATCTTGACCTTCAAGTGATAGAGTTCTGTTAATTGTTTGGTTGGATTGAGGGCCAGATCCATTTATATTACAATCATAAGGTCCTTCCTGATGCATAATTATTCCATTTGAATTGACAATATTCCAATGAGTCTCTAAACAATAATCATCTAAAACTA
Organism: uncultured Flavobacteriales bacterium; assembly: GCA_938084875.1. Lineage (GTDB taxonomy): Bacteria > Bacteroidota > Bacteroidia > Flavobacteriales_D > Parvicellaceae > MED-G20. The sequence goes on from CALKFX010000121.1 coordinate 818, forward strand.
ATTCAAAATCTATTGGGCTGGTATTGTTATCATTATTTATAAAGAAATTTAATACTTCTACACTATCGCATCCATTAAATGTTGAGAATGAATTAGTATAAACACCTGTAGATGTATAGGTGTTGCCGTACCACACAAAAGAATCACAAGCAGAAGCAAAAATAGTATCTTGATAAACAGGAAATAGATTTAGGTTAAGTGAAACAACACTATCGCATCCATTAGATGTTTGAAAAGTATCAACATATACCCCACTTGAAGTATATCTAACTCCATTCCAATCGTAGAATTCACAAGTAGAAACTGAATCGTTGGCAGAAGTATTTTTATAAACTGTTAAATCTAAAATTAAAATACTATCACAACCCCCAATTGTTTGCAGAGTATCTGTATATATTCCAGTGCTATCTAGATATAAACCGTTCCAAATATAACTCTCACAAGTAAAAACAGTATCGGAATATATTTGGTTACTAGAAATAGTTAGATTAAGATTAACAATACTATCACAACCAGATGAGGTTTGTAATGTATCCGTATACTCACCCGTAATGTTGTAAGTACTTCCATTCCAATTATAACTTGTACAAGCACTCACATATTCATCTATTTCATAACTGCCATTTACTGAAAGATTCAAATAAATAATACTATCGCAGCCAATATTGGTAATCAGAGTATCGCTAAACAGTCCTGTTTGGTTATATTGATTTCCTTGCCAGATAAATTCATCACAAACAGAAATGTTTAAAGTATCTCCGTGAAAACTATTTATAACAGTTAAGGCAAGAGTAACTACACTATCACAACCTTCTAAAGAAGACAAAGTATCAGTATATATTCCAGAAAAATTGTAAGTATTGCCATTCCATAAATAATTTTGACAACTAGTAACTGAATAATTAGTATAAGTTGAGTTGCCTAAAGATAAATCTAATAGCAGTATGCTATCACAACCAAAAATGGACTGTAAGGTATCTTTATAAATTCCTGATTGGTTATAAATATCACCTCTCCAAAGATAGAAATCACAAGAGTTTACAGGGAAAGTGTCTACTGTAGCATCTTTAATTATAAGAGAAAGAGTTATTATACTATCATTTCCGTTTATTGACTGTAGCGTATCAAAATAAAAACCACTATTGGAATACAAATTCCCATTCCACAGATAATCTTGACAAGAAATTACAGTATTAAATGGACTAGATTGTTGAGAATTACAAATAGTAAAACTGACAGTAAAAAAGAAGATAAGTATTATTATACGTTTCAAGAGAAAGATTTATTTTTAGAAATTTATAACAAAAGGAATTTAATAACAACTTTATATTTTAAAATGCAATTTATCGTTGATGAAAGTACAGATTAGTAGGGTAAATATGATTTATAATAACTAAAAGTTGCCAATTGAAAGCATTACTAGTGTACAAGCATTCATCACCTTAATGCCTTTTTGACGAGCTAAAATAGATAACTCTTCGTTTTCTGCTCCAGGGTTGAAAATAATTCTTTTTGGGTTTAAGCTTATAATGTTACTATAATACTGTTTTTGATTTTTTGAATTCAAATAAAGGGTTAAAGTATCCATTTGAATATTAGGAAATTCAGTTGAAATTTCAATACCCATAACCTTCCCAGGTCTATTGCCAAAAGCAAAAACTTTATAGTTATTCTCTTTGAGTTTTACAATAGCTTTATTAGAATATCTTAATGGATTTTCACTAGCCCCTAAAACCAATACTTTTTGACTCATAACAGAATAAATTTATACATTTATAACTAATTCCTTTCATTTTGAAAATTCATTATCTCTTCGTCGTATTGTTTTTATTTATTTTCAATGACTTTTCAAGTCAATTACTTGGTGAGGATTGTTCCAATGCAATAGTGATAAGTTCTCTTCCCTATATTGCAAGTGGCAATACCAACAATGCAAATGATGATTATTTTGCTTCTTGCCCAGATTATGGAAACCAAGGAGGAGCCAATGATATTGTATATCAATTTACTAATGGAGCCAACGACATCTATGTAGACATTAGTCTTTGTCAAGATATAACAGATTACGATTGCCAATTATATGTATTTGAGAACAACTGCACCAATTCACCAGTTGGATGCCAAGAAGATGGTTGCCAATCTCCAAACTATTCTGCACCTTACAATTCTAAAATAACTGCTCAATTTTTTAATGCCAATACTACCTACTATATTGTAGTTGATGGCTACAGTGCAACTTCAAATGGCAATTATCAGCTTAATATAAACGAATCCATCGGACTAAATGCACCTGACTCTACCAATATTCCACTAATAATTATCAATACCAACAACCAAATAATTGTAGATGAACCTAAGATAAATGTCGATTTTAAAATAATAGACAATTACCCTTTAGGACTAAATTATCCAAATGATTCAGGAAATGTTTACCAAGGGATTGCTGGAATTGAAATACGAGGTTCTTATTCTGCTACTCTCCCTCAAAAACCATTTGGGATAGAAACAAGAGATATTCAAGGAAATAACAACAATGTCCCTTTGTTTGGAATGCCGCAAGAAAATGATTGGATACTATTAGCAAATTATAATGACAAGACTTTTCTAAGAAATGTCTTAGCATTTGATTTGTTCGAAAAAATGGGACACTATGCCCCAAGAACAAAGCTATGCGAAGTAGTAATAAACGATATTTATAATGGTATTTATGT
>CALKFX010000122.1 GCA_938084875.1 uncultured Flavobacteriales bacterium
ACAAAATAAATAATAAAAATATTGAGAATTTAAGTAAAACCTTTTACGGAAATTGTTACTTAATTCATCTATTTATTTCTTTATTGGTTCTTTTTATTTCGGATTTATCCCCAGGTTGGTTAAATCTTGTAATAATTACCCATATTTTGGTTTATCTATATTCTCTAAAGTTACAGCATTGGCCAATTATAGGAAATCTAGTAGTAGCATTCTTATCAAGTATAGTTCTTTTAATTCCATACTGGTTATCTGGGCATTTTTGGGAACTAGAAAATTTTAATCTTTCAGAAAATCTAAATCAAATATTTGTAATTTTTTGTTTTCTTCTTACAATGAAAAGAGAAATAGTAAAAGATATGGAAGATATTCAAGGCGATTTAAAAACTGGTAGCTATACCCTACCAATTGTTACAGGGCAAAAATTTTCTAAAGCAATATTGAGTGTTTTGGTTTTAATAAGCATTGGGTTTTTAATTATTTGTGTTTCACAAAGTATTCTAAATATTCAAAACATATTTTTCTTTCTTACAATGATTTCTTTGTTGTTTGCTTTTATTTACAAAACCTACCAATCCTTTGAAAAGTCTGATTTTAATGCCTTAAGCAACCTACTAAAAATTAATTTCCTTGCAGCTGGAATTTGGCTGTATATTTTATTGTGAATTTACTAGAAGAAAAAATAAAAAATATTGATATTATACTGGCTTCAAAATCTCCACGAAGACACCAGCTTTTAAGAAATATTATTAAAGATTTTGAAATCGTTAGTAAAGAAATAGATGAAAGTTATCCAAAGTCGTTAAAGGCAAGCGAAATTGCTTTGTACTTAGCAAATTTAAAAGCCAAATCTCTCCAGAAAGAAGCCAAAGAAAATCAACTATATATTACTGCAGATACTATTGTAGTATACCAACAAAAAGTATTGGGAAAACCAAAAAATAAGAAAGATGCTTTTAATATGCTACAAGAACTTTCTGGAAATACCCATACAGTGTACACTGGAGTAAGTTTATTTCTCAATGGGAAGATTAACTCTTTTGTTGATGCTACAAAAGTTACTTTTTACGATCTTATTGAAGATGAAATAAAATTTTATATCAATTATCATAAGCCTATGGACAAAGCAGGTTCTTATGGAATTCAGGAATGGATGGGATATGTTGGAGTTAAAAAAATGGAAGGCGATTTTTTCAATGTAATGGGACTTCCTTTACACAGATTATATAGAGAAGTTGAAAAAATTATTTCAAAAAAGAATTAATTGCCATTTTATAAGAGTCTAGTCCAAATCCTGCAATGACTCCCTTACAATTTTTTGCCATCAAAGATTGGTGTCTGTATTCTTCTCTTGCATATACGTTGCTTATGTGAACTTCTATTACAGGAGTTTTTATTGCAGCTATTGCATCGGCAATTGCTACCGAAGTATGTGTGTATCCTCCAGCATTTAAAACAATTCCATCTAAGGAAAAACCTGTTTCTTGAATTTTATTTATTATTTCTCCCTCGACATTACTTTGAAAACTAGTTAATTCTATTTCTGGAAACTCTGTTATTAATTCTTTAAAATAGCTGTCAAAAGATTTATTACCATAGGTATCTGGTTCTCTTTTTCCTAATAAATTTAAGTTTGGTCCATTGATAATGATAATTTTTTTCATAGAAGAATTGTAGTTGACTATAAATATAATTATTTAACGTAGTCTTGTTTTTTTACTAATGCAAATTGTTCTTCTTCTAGTTCTAGATAACCTAGTTCGTAATTAAAGAAGTATTTTTTACCCTGTTTGGTTTGGTAGATATTGGTATAATAGTAAAAATTAAAACCATTTAGTAGAAGCTGTTCTTTGGTAGCTTTCCCTTTGTCGGAACCATTCATTAAAGAAGAGAGAATTCTTCTATTTTTTCTAAGAAGAACGTTTACTTTTCTCACATATTCGTTGGCATCTTTGTTGAGTAGGTTGTTGTAAGAATTTCTGCACATATCGTTACAAAACTTCTTATCTATTCTTCCGATAAGTGGTGTTTCACATTCTAAACAAAGTTTATCTGATTTTAGTCCCATAATTGTTATTTATTCTAATTAAAATATATAAAAACTATGTAAAAGTAATTATATCCGTTTAAAAACGGTAACAAATGCTTAAATACCTAATCAATGGGTAATGAATATAAAAGTTTGCAAGTATGATGGAACTTAAAGAAGTTAAAAAAATACTTATTGTTGGTGGCTATAGTAATAGCACGATTAAGACCTATATTACTTGTTTGAAAAATTTCAAAAACTACTTTTATAAAATAGAAATTGATCAATTATCTAAAGATGATATAATAGAATATTTATTTCATTTAATAAAAAACAACTATTCTAAAAGCACTCAAAACCAACACATTAATGCCATAAAATTTTATTTTGAAAAGTGTTTGAGACAGAAAAGAGAGTATTACCTTATTGAAAGACCTAGAAAAGAAAAAAAGCTACCAAATATTCTCAGTAAAAATGAAATACAACTTTTATTCAACAGCACTTATAATTTAAAACACCTTACTATAATAGCTGTAATTTATTCCTGTGGATTAAGAGTTTCAGAATTAATAAATATTAAAATAAATGATATTGATAATAATAGAATGGTAATTCACATTAAAAAAGCAAAAGGAAATAAAGACAGACAGGTTCAATTAACGAATCAATTATTAGAACTGCTTAGGAAGTATTATAAAAAATATCTACCTGTTAACTATCTTATTGTTGGACAAAATGGAGGTAAATATTCTACTACAAGCATCCAAA
>CALKFX010000123.1 GCA_938084875.1 uncultured Flavobacteriales bacterium
AGAAGGACACCAGCAAATGGATTATGCTCTTGAAAGAGGAGTTAATTTCATTGATACAGCTGAGATGTATCCAGTCCCTGCAGAAGCTACTAGATATGGCAATACTGAAAGAATTATTGGTTCTTGGATCAAGAAAAGTAAAAAAAGAGATTCAATAGTATTAGCCACTAAAATAGCTGGCCCTGGAGATTACACCAAACACATTAGAACAACAGGATTTGAAAAAGCAGGACTTATAGAAGCGGTAGACAATAGTCTAAAGAGACTTCAAACAGACTATATAGACTTATATCAATTGCACTGGCCAGAAAGAATTACCAATAGATTTGGAAAAAGAGGGTACAAATACGATAAAAATGAAAAGTGGAAAGATAATTTTAAGGAAGTACTTCACACACTAGATGAAATAATTAAAACTGGAAAAATTCGTCATATTGGTATATCCAATGAAAACCCGTGGGGGACAATGCGTTTTTTAGAAGAATCTAAAAACGAATTACCTAGGATGATAACCATTCAAAATCCATATTCGCTTCTCAATAGACAATTCGAAGTTGGAAATGCAGAAGTTTCTATGCAAGAAAACGTTGGTCTTCTAGCATACTCTCCTTTAGGATGTGGTGTTCTTTCAGGAAAATATATAGAGAAAAAAGATTCTCCAAATAGTAGACTTAATTTATTTAAAAGATTTGTAAGATACAGTAGCAATCAAAGTACAGAAGCTGCAAAGCTTTATTTAGAGATAGCTAATAAGCACAACCTATCTCTTACCACAATGGCTTTAGCATTTATAAACCAACAGCCATTTGTAACAAGCAATATTATAGGTGCTACTAATCTAGAACAGCTAAAAGAAAACATCGATTCTATAAACGTTTCTCTTAATAAAACTATTCTAAGCGAGATAGAAAAAGTACATGAAATGATCCCCGATCCAGCAACTTAATTTACAAATGCTTTATTAATTGAAAAATTAGCTTAATTTCGCCAAAATTTTTTTAGAAATGGAGTTAAATTACAAAGACATTCTAACCACTTTTATGGTCTTATTTGCAGTGATTGATATCATAGGAAATATACCCATAATTATAGACTTAAGAAAAAAGGCTGGACACATTCAAAGTGAGAAGGCAAGTATTATTGCTGGATTTATATTAATTACATTTTTATTCATTGGAGAGCAACTATTAAGTATTATTGGACTGGATGTTCATTCTTTCGCAATTGCTGGTTCTTTGGTAATATTTTTTATTGCATTAGAAATGATTCTTGGAATTAACATCTATAAAGATGAAAAAAGTCCAATAAACGCAACGGTTTTTCCTCTTGCTTTTCCTCTTATAGCTGGACCTGGAAGTTTAACTACTCTATTATCCCTAAAAGCTGCTTTCAGCAATGCCAATATTATAGTTGCTATAATTGTAAATATCATAGTTATATATATTGTTTTAAAAGCATCTAGCAAAATTGAAAAAGTTATTGGCGAAAACGGTATTGGTATTATTAGAAAAATATTTGGTGTAATTCTCTTGGCTATTTCTATCAAACTTTTCACCTCAAATATTAAGTTTTTACTTTAAAAAAGAAATAATAAGTTTATTTAACTAAGTATATTTTTTTATTGGCATAAAAATTGTTTATTTTAAGAGTATAAAAAAATTGAATTATGAAAACATTAAAATTATTACTTGTTCTATTAATAACTTCTTCCCTTTTTAGCTCCTGTGCTATCGTAAAACCTGGGGAAGTTGGTGTAAGACAAACATTTGGAAGATTAAGAGGAAATATTATGGATCCTGGACTTGCTATTATTAATCCATTTACCACTACTCTAGTTAAAATTCCTACAAGAACTGTCAATAGAGAAGTGAAATTAAATCTTCCTTCTAAGGAAGGTTTGAACGTAAGCTCTCAAATATCTATTCTTTACCACGTAAAACAAGAAAAAGCTGTGGATATTATAAATGAAGTTGGAGCGAATTTTGAAAGAGTATTAATTCTAAGCACTTTTCGTTCAGCTTCAGCTGATGTATGCGCTCAATTTTTTGCAAAAGACATGCACTCTGGTAAAAGATCTGTTATTGAAAAACAAATTAAAGATAAAATGACAAAACTTTTGGAAAATAGGGGTTTTGTAATTGAAGCGGTACTTTTAAAAAGTATCACACTTCCATCAGGTCTTTATGCAGCAATCGAGGCTAAGTTAAGAGCAGAACAACAAGCACAACAAATGGAATTTGTTCTTTTGAAGGAGAACCAAGAGGCAGAAAGAAAAAGAATTGAAGCTGCTGGAATTAGAGATGCTCAACTTATTATAAAAGAGGGTATTTCCCAGGGAAATATTGAATGGAAAAGTTTAGAAGTATTAAGAGAAATAGCTACTTCTAATAATGCCAAACTTATTATTACTGACGGAAAGACACCAGTTCTGATAAATCCTGATAAATAATGAATTCCCATGTAATTGACTATAAAATTCATGGCGATGATATGCAGGTTGTGTCTATAGAATTAGACCCTAACGAAACGGTAATTGCAGAAGCAGGTTCTATGAACTGGATGGATAGTGGCATCTCTTTTGAAGCTAAAATGGGAGATGGAACAGAACCTGACAGTGGAATAATGGGTAAATTATTTAGTGTTGGTAAAAGAGTATTAACAGGAGAATCTATTTTTCTAACCCACTTTACCAATATAGAAAGTGGCAAAAAGGAAGTAGCTTTTGCAGCCCCTTACCCAGGATCTATCATTGCGGTTGATTTAAATGATGTAAATGGAGAAATACTTTGCCAAAAAGATGCTTTTTTATGTGCAGCAATGGGAACAAATGTTTCTATTGCATTTAACAAAAGAATAGGAGCAGGTTTTTTTGGTGGAGAAGGTTTTATTCTCCAAAGATTGACTGGAAATGGGCTTGCTTTTCTACATGCAGGTGGAACTGTAGTTAAAAAAGAATTGAATAACCAAACTTTACTGATTGACACTGGATGTATTGTAGCATTTTCTACTGGCTTGGATTATAGCATTGAAAGAGCTGGTAACTTAAAATCTATGATTTTTGGAGGAGAAGGTTTGTTTTTAGCAACTATAAAAGGAACTGGGACAGTTTTCCTTCAAAGCTTACCTTTTTCTAGAATGGCTGATAGAATTTTACAAAATGCACCCAAAATTGGCGGAAAATCAAAAGGGGAAGGTTCTATTCTTGGAGGATTAGGCAGAATGATTGACGGAGATAACTTTTAATACTTATTGGATTCATTAACTCAAATTGTTCTAGGGGCGTCTGTTGGGGAAGCAGTTTTAGGTAAAAAAATTGGCAATAAAGCTATTCTTTGGGGAGCGATAGCTGGTACCCTACCCGATTTAGATGTTTTACTTCGATACTTCACAGATGAAATTTCTTCAACTCAAATGCATAGAGGTTTTTCTCACTCTATTGTTTTTGCAGTATTAATTGCTCCTTTTTTAGGTTGGATTGCTAAAAAAATACATTATAAGTTAAAAGAAGTTTCATTTAAAGATTGGACAAAATTATTTTTCTTAACTACAGTTACTCATCCTTTACTAGATGCGCATACTACTTGGGGAACACAGTTTTTTTGGCCTTTTAATTACCGTTTAGCTTATCAAAATATTTTTGTTGTTGACCCTCTGTACACACTACCTTTTTTAATGTTTTTAATAATAGTGATGACGTTAAAAAAAGATAATCCTAAAAGGTCAAAATTTAATACCATAGGACTTTCTGTAAGTTCTACTTATTTAATGTTAACGTTAATATTTAAATGGATTTCATTTCAAGAATTTAAAGAGGGGCTTAAAAATCAAGAAATAGAATATGTAGAAATGGATACTAAGCCATCTCCATTAAACGCAATACTATGGTCATCCTTAATAGAAACTAAGAAAGGATACAGAACGGCTTATTACTCGCTCTTTGACAAAAAAGAAATAACCTATTCAAAAGAGTTTTTAAAGAACCATCATTTGCTAGAACCTTATTTAGAAAAAAAAGTAATAAAACAATTAATTGATATTTCTGCTGGCTGGTACAGAATAGAGGAAAAAAATGGAAAACTACTTTTCTGGGATTTAAGATTTGGCCAAATGGGGATGGATGTAGATAATGCCTCTTTTTTATGGTACTACGAACTTAGTATTGATGAATCTGGAAATGTATCAGCTATTAAAAGGCAACCTGAAATTAAAAATCTCAAATTGGTTTTTAAAGAATTTTTTAATAGAATTATAGGCAATTAATAATATAGATGGACTTTCTTACAGAAATTTTAGGAACTGAAATTAAGGCGTCAATTAAATACTTTAAAAAGAGAGAAATCATCCAAAAACAAGGATTTGTTTCAAAGAATGGTTTTTATGTCAAAAAAGGACTAATTAGGAGTTATTCAGTGGATGAAAAAGGTAAAGAGCATATTTTTATGTTTGGCGCTGAAGAGTGGATTATAGCAGACTTAGAGTCCAATGTATTTAATAAACCTACCCAACTGTACATTGAAACTATTGAAGCTAGTGAGATAGTTATTTTTAGTTTAGATTATTTTAATCACGATCTATCAACTAAAGAAAAACTTCAAAAAAATTCAATATTATTAACTAGAAGAATAGGGTCGTTGCAACGAAGAGTTATTCAATTGATGAGTTCCTCTGCCAAACAGAGATATGAGATGTTTTTAGAAACCTATCCTCTACTACCAAATAGACTTCCTCAGAAAATGATAGCTTCATATTTAGGAATTACCCCAGAAGCGCTCAGTAAAATAAGAGGAGAACGGTAATCAATTTTATTTCTTAATCTAGATTAATAGAAAGGCATTTTTATATTTAGAATTTAGCACATCTAAAATATAAAAAATGAAAATTAAAATATATAGTTCAATAATAGCACTTGCATTCTCTATACTTGGAATCAATGCTCAAAAAGTAAATTTAGAAAAGTCTAAAGTAGAATGGATTGGTGAAAAAATAGGTGGTCAACACAATGGGGAGATTCAACTCAAAAGCGGTGAAATTCAATTTACAGAAAATAAAATTGAAACTGGTTCTTTTTCTATTGACATGAACACCATAATATGCACAGATTTAGAAGATGCAGGATATAACCAAAAATTGGTAGGACATTTAAAGTCAGATGAATTTTTTGGAGTTGAAAAACACCCAATTGCAACTTTTAAAGTGACCAATTCATCATCCTTTGTAAATAATAAGGCAACTCTGACAGGTAATTTAACTATTAAAGGAATTACCAAAAAAATAACATTTAAAGTAACTAAAAGTAAAAATATTTTTACAGCAAATCTTGATGTTGACAGATCTGAATTCAATGTAAGATATGGTTCTAATTCATTTTTTGACAACTTAGGAGATGCTGCAATCTATGATATTTTCAAACTAAAAATTAAACTAATAACCAACAATTAAACTATGAGTAAAGACAGACCAAAATGCGTATGCGGCAACACTGGTGATCCAAACGGATATTGTGATGGATCTCACGCAAACAATTAACTTTAAAGCCCTTCGGGGCTTTTTTGTTATAATATTTTAACATAAAATTAAATCATAAAAAACTATATTTGCACTTCTTAAATATCTATGAAAATTCGTAAAATTATTATTTCAGTTATTCTATTAATTCTAATAGGACTATTTTTTATGGTTGGAAGTATTAGCTATCAGTCTGGAGTTAATTACGGAGAAACCAACGCCGAGGAAATAAGAGCTTCAAAAATTAAAAACGTAAGCGCTGAAGTTTCCTCCAAATTTGTCAATGTAGAAATGGTTTCCAACCAGACCTACCCTGTGACAGTCTCAGGATCTGGAAGAGTAATGGCTGGTACTATGATTAATGTTTCCACTGAAGTTCAAGGACTATTAAACAGTCCCATTTCGCTTAAAAAAGGTACGTCTTTTAAAAAAGGAGATTTACTTTTCAGTATTAAAGATACTGACGCAAAGTTGATGATAGCTGCTAGAAAGAGCAATTATCTTAGCCAATGGACTGCTGTCTTGCCAGATTTAGCAACTGATCATTCTAAACAATACGACAAATGGTATAACTTTTTTAATTCTATTGCTGTTGATCAACCACTTGGAGAATTTCCAAAATTTTCAACTTCAAAAGAAAAAAACTTTATTATTTCTAGAAAACTTTTAGCCGAATACTTAAATATTAAAAGTGACGAATACAGGTTAACCAAATATTTTCAATTGGCTCCTTTCAACGGTTCTATTGTAGAGGCTTTTATTGACCAAGGTGCAATTGTAAATCCTGGAAGTCCAGTAATTCAAATAATAAGAGACGATGAGCTAGAAATAGAAATTCCTCTTGCGGTTAAATACATCCAAAAAATTAAAATTGGAAGCCCAGTTACCTTAATTGAAAATGAAATTGAATTTATGGGCAAAGTAGTTCGTGTTGGAAACTTTATCAATGCTAAAACGCAAAGTGTTCCAGTCTATGTAAAGCCAATTAACAAACTTCCATTGTATTATGGCATGTATGTAAAAGCAAATTTAGAGCTAAGCGCTTTAGAAATGGTTTGTAAAATTCCAAGGACTGCAATCTTCGGACAAAATAAGATTTATACAGTAGATAAAGACAGCACAATCCACAGTACTGAAATAAATATAAAATCAAGCGACGATAGATATTACTATGTAGATAACCTAAAAGATTCTATTCAATATCTACCTCAGCCTATTTTAAATGCAAAAGACAGTACTAAAATATCTCCGATTTTTAAATAAATGAAGAAACTTATAGCCTACTTTATAAAGTTTCCAATTTGGGCAAATGCACTAATTGTAATCACTGGAATAGTTGGTCTTTTGAGTTTATTCTTAATGCCAAAATCATTTTTCCCAGAAATGAACCCAAACAGGGTTTACATTGCGGTTTCCTACCCTGGAGCATCTCCGAAAGAAATTGAAGAAGGTATTACAACAAGAATTGAAGAATCTCTTAATGGTATTCAAAATGTTAAAGAAATTACTTCAAAATCTTCTGAGAACGTTTCTAACATAACAGTTACTGGAGAGGAGGGAATAAATGTAGACGAAATGCTTCAGGACGTTAAAAATGCTGTAGATGGTATTTCACAATTTCCAGCTGGTGCTGAAAAACCAATAGTCTATGCACAAACCTCTAGAGGAATGGGAGGAATGAGTAATGTTGTTGGTTTTTATTCTTTATACGGTCCTGACAATCTTTGGGAACTAAAAAAGATGGCTGAGAAAATTGAAAGAGATTTACTTGCCTCCAAAGAAATTAGTCAAATAGAAGTTTTAGGTTATCCTCCTGTGATTATCGCTGTAGACATTAGAGAGAATGATTTACTAAAATACGGACTCAATTTCAACTTCATTTCCAATGTCATAAGAATGAGTAACATTGATCTTTCGGGAGGCAGTGTTAAGACTAATAAAGAGGAAATAATTATTCGTTCTATGAATCGGTCTACTGATCCTGAAATAGTAAAAGAGATAGTAATTTTCGCAAAACCAAACGGAGATGTAATTAAGCTAAAAGATATAGCAGATGTAAAATTAGATTTTTCTGAAGTTCCCATGAAAAACTATGTAAATGGAAAGCGAGGAGTAAGTTTTATTGTTAAAAAAACAGTGGATGAAGATTTAGATAAAATTGCAGACGAAATGTCTTCCTACATCTCAAAATTTAATAAAAAACAAGAAAAATTTAAAATGCGTTCTCTTTTTCAATTTGCAGATCTTTTGGACCAGCGAATTGATACTCTCTCCAATAATTTAGTGATTGGATTATTTTTAGTTTGTCTTGTCTTAGGACTGTTTTTAAGTTTACGATTATCACTTTGGGTAGCATTTGGAATCCCTTTTTCATTTATAGGAATGATTTCTTTTGGAATACTTTATGGAATGACTATAAATATGATTTCTTTATTTGGAATGATATTGGTCGTTGGAATATTGGTTGATGACGGAATTGTAATTGCGGAAAATATATATGCGCATTTTGAACGTGGAAAATCTCCAATGAGAGCGGCTTTGGATGGTACTAGCGAAGTAATGAATGCAGTTTTTACTTCTGTTTTGACTACAGTATTTGCGTTTTCTACTTTGCTATTTGTAGGTGGAGAAATGGAAATGATGGAGGAAATGGCTTTTAGCGTAATTGCTTGTCTGTTGTTTTCTTTAATTGAAGCATTTTTAATATTACCTTCTCACCTAGCAAGTAAAAAAATACTTAAGCCCAACGATAGTAAATTTCGTAATTTATTAAATAAAGGAGTTAAATACGTTAGAGATGGCTACGGAAGAGTGTTAGAAAAAATGCTTAAAAGACATCGTTTGCATGTGTGGGGGCCTATGGGCTTTATTTTTTTAATTGTGGTCTTATTTAATTTTGGGTGGATTAGATGGACCTTTTTTCCTAGTATTCCCTTTGACAGCATTCTTGTTGAGTTTACTTATCAGCCTGGTGAAAGAGAAAATAAAACAGAGAACTTTCTTTGGTACTGTGATTCTATTGTTGAGGAATATAATCAAGAGTTAATTAAAAGATACAACGATACAATAATAACTTACAAGTCTGTTAGTGTTGGAAGTACAGAGAACCTTGGAGAATATGGATCACATGTTGGTTCTGTCAGGATTTCTGTCAAAGAAAATGAATTCATTTCCACTATTGATATGTCTAATGAATTAAGAGTTAAATTCCCAGAAGACTCCGTTAAACTATTAGAAAAATTTACTGTAGGTGGCCAGCAAAGATTTGGAAAAGAAGTATCTATTTCTTTACAAAGTGAAGAAAGTAAAGAACTTGAAACTGCTGCAAACTGGATAAAAGATCGAATAGGTAGTTTGCCCGAAGTTAAGAGCGTTTTAGACAATAGCGGAATTGGCAATAGAGAATTACACCTTGAACTTAAATCCAAAGCTTATTTACTTGGATTAAATGAAATGGCCATTTCCAATCAAATAAGACAGGGTTTCTTTGGTCAAGAAGTACAAAGATTAATAAAGGGAAGAGATGAAATAAAAATCTGGTTGCGTTATCCATTTTCGGATAGAAACTCAATAGCAGATATTGAAAACACTAGAATCAAAACTGATTTAGGTCAAGAATTCCCACTTAAAGAATTGGCAGATTATTCTATAAAAAGAGGTAAAGTAAAAATTAACCATATAGATGGAAAAAAAGAAATAAGAATAGATGCCCGTTTGGTTGATTCCGAACTATCTGGACAAGTAAATTCTCAAATAAAAAGAGAAGTTCTTCCAAAACTACTATCTATGTTTCCAAATGTTAATTACCAAATTAAAGGACAAGCAGAACGGGCCCAAGATTCTGGTGAAAGATTAGGTATAGCATTTTTGATTAGCATTATCTTGATAATGATGACTATTTCTTTAAACTTTAAATCTTTCTATCAAAGTAGATTAATTCTTATGGTAGTTCCAGTTGGAGTCTTCAGCGCATTATTAGGCCATGGCATAGTTGGAAAACCTTTTTCTACTTTGAGTGTCTGGGGGGTCGTTGCTTTAATAGGGATTTTGGTGAACGATGCTGTAGTTATGTTAGATCAGTTTAATAAAAATTTAGCAAAGGGGATGCACATTAAAGAAGCTGTTTTAAAAGCTGGTGTATCAAGATTTAGAGCAATAATTTTAACTACCATTACCACGGTTGCAGGCTTATATCCTTTAATTTTAGAAACTAGTTTCCAAGCACAATTTCTAATACCTATGGCTATTTCGGTAGCTTACGGAGTATTATTCGGAACAATTATTTTATTGCTTTATTTCCCTCCACTAATATTATATTTCAACGATATTAAAAGAACTAGGAAGTGGATATGGGAAGGTGGAGAGAATGCTCCTGAATGGAAAGATGTAGAACCAGTTTTAGAAAATCAAAAAAGAATACAAGAATTTGATGAAAAAAATCATTAGCATATTATTTTTTTTTCCTTGTATATTTTTCTCACAGGATTCATTAAGCTTAAGTAAGGCTATAGAAATTGGTCTGGAGAAAAACTACGATATAAGACTCACCTTAAAGAATGTAGAAATAAATAAGATATTTAACAATTGGGGAGAAGCTGGTAGATTACCACAAGTTAATATTAATGCTGGTCAAAATAATTCTATATCAGATCAAAGAAATAATCCAATATCATTCGCTCCATTTCTTTTTCTATCTAACGACGTTAGTAGCGGATTAGCTATGAATTGGACACTCTTTAATGGCTTTGGTGTAAGAGCGAATAAAACAAAACTAGAGCAATTAGAACTACAGAGTGAGAATACTGCAACTCTTGCTATAGAAAATACTATTCATGGGATAATTCTTGCTTATTACCAAGCTAAAATGCAAAAAGAGCAACTAACCCTATTAAATAATGTAATGACTCTTAGCAAAGAAAAATATAATCAGCAACAAGTAAAGAGCAATTTGGGTATCGGAGTAAAGTTTGATTTATTACAATTTGAAGGAAATTTATATACTGATAGTTCTAATAAAATTCTTCAAAATTTAGCACAAAGAAACGCCACAAGAAACTTAAATCTTATTATGGGTGAAGATGTGGATAAAGAATGGAATTTAACTTCTGAGATTAAACCCGATTTAAATATTAAAGACTTAAGTACTCTAAAAAAAGAAATGCTTTCTAACAATACCAACATAAAAAATCAATATATAAATATAGCATTAACTCAGCAAGATATTTCTCTTGCAAAATCTCAATTTTTCCCAGTTATAAATTTTAATTCTGGATTTAATTCTAGCGTAGGAGTGTTAAACACCAACGACGTTAACTCTCCAATTTCAAATGCGCAAAGTAAGAATCTAAACTATTATGGAAATTTTACTCTTAATTTTAAACTATACGATGGTGGGAAAGTTAGAAGAGGAATTAAGGCTTTAGAACTACAAAACGAAGTAGACCAACTAAGAACATCTCAGATGATAGATCAGCTTAATTTTGAGTTAACTAATGTATATGAACTTTATTTGACAAGACTCCAAATATTTGAACTAACTAAAAAAGCTTTTTTAGTAGCCAAAGACAATATGGATATAGCAAAACTAAAAGAAGAAAGTGGATTGATAAATTCATTTAATTTTAGAGATATTCAAATGGCTTATTTATCGGCAGGTGTTGCTTTGTATCAAGCAAGTTATGACTTACTTGAATCTAATGCTACCCTACTTAAAATGACTGGAAAAATTATTCAGAATAATTAAAAAAAATTTATAATAATAGTATGCATGCATACTATATTTTTGTATATTTAATAAATGAAACCAAACGAAACTGCAGATTTTCATATAAGATGGTCTTGGTACAATATCTCTAGAATGTATAATACACAAGCAAACGAGTATGGTGGAACTATGGCCATAGGATATACTTTATTAAATATTGATAAAGATGGGACACCATCTATGAAGCTAGGTCCAAAAATGGGAATGGAACCAAGAAGCTTAACTAGAATGATAAAATCGCTAGAAGAAAAAGGTTGGATAGAAAAAAGAATGGACAAAAGCGATAAGAGAATGGTAAACATTCACCTTACTGAAACTGGAAAAAAAATGCGAAACCTTTCAAGAAGTTCTGTTATAAAATTCAACAAGACCATTCAAGAAAAAATTAACAACAGTGAATTAAAAACATGTTTTAAAGTTCTAGGTGAAATAAACCAACTTATAGACAACAATAAAATATTTTAAAAATGATTAATAACATAAAAAAGGTAGCTGTATTAGGTTCTGGAATTATGGGTTCGGGGATAGCTTGCCATCTTGCCAATGTAGATATGGAAGTGCTACTATTGGATATGGTACCAGAAGATAAATTAACTGAAAAAAATAAAAAATCTAGAAATAGCTTGGTGGATTTGTCTTTATTGAGCTCTGTAAAATCCAAACCTTCTCCCCTTTTTACAAAATCAAAATTAAAAAATATTACTACTGGTAACTTTACAGATGATTTTGAAAAAATAAAAGATTACGACTGGATAATAGAAGTTGTTGTGGAAAGATTAGAGGTGAAAAAAATTATTTTTGAAAAGGTAGATCATTTCCGGAAAAATGGAACTTTAGTATCTAGCAATACTTCTGGAATTCCTATTAATTCCATGCTAGAAAACAGATCAGAAGATTTTAAAAAGCATTTTTTTGGAAGTCATTTTTTCAATCCTGCTAGATACCTTCGATTGCTAGAAATAATACCAACGAACCACACCAAAAAAGAAACCATTGAATTCATGATAGATTTTGGTGAAAAAATACTGGGTAAGAGTAGTGTTTTGTGCAAAGATACTCCAGGTTTTATAGCAAATAGAATTGGTGTATTTGCCATTCAGGAACTATTCCATACGGTGAAAGAAATGAATCTAACTATAGGGGAAGTAGATTTACTAACAGGACCTATTATGGGGCGTGCAAAGTCGGCTACTTTTAGAACATGTGATGTGGTAGGCTTGGATACGTTAGTTCACGTTGCAAATGGACTAAAAACAAATTGTCCAAAAGACGAAAGAAACAAGGTATTTGAGATTCCAGACTTTGTTAAAAAAATGAAAGAAAATAATTGGCTTGGAAGCAAATCTGGACAAGGCTTTTATAAAAAATCTAAAGACGAAAATGGAAAAAGAAATATTTTAGAACTTGACCTTTCCACCATGGAATATTCAAAGAAACCAAAGTCAAAATTTGAAACTATTTCCAAAGCCAAAAAAATAGAAAATTTAACAGAAAGGATGAAAGTTCTTTTTAATGGGAAAGATAGGGCTGGTGAGTTTTACAGAAAAGTATTTGCTGGGTTATTTAGTTACTCCTCTTGTAGAATTCCTGAAATATCAGAAGATATATTTTTATTAGACGAAGCCATGAAAGCTGGTTTTGGTTGGGAAATGGGACCTTTTGAAATGTGGGATGCTGTTGGTTTTATGGATGGTTTAGATATAATTAAAAAGCTTGGTCTCAAAACACCCAATTGGATAGGAAAAATCCAAGGAAATGTCAACTTTAAGTTTTATGACTTAAAAAAGGGTGTTAGATACTGCTACAATATTAAAACCGAGAAACAAATAATTATACCTGGGTTGGAGAATATAGTATCACTCAAAAGTTTAGACAAAAACTCTTTAGTTTGGGGAAACAAAGAAGCCTCTATATTAGATATTGGAGATGGAATTATCAATGTTTCTTTTCATTCTAAAATGAATACCATAGGGAGCGAAATATTACAAGCTCTCAACCATGCTATTGATTTGGCTGAAGCTGGCAAATACAAAGGAGTTGTTATCGCAAATGAAGGCGCTAATTTTTCAGCTGGAGCAAATGTTGGTATTCTGTTTATGCTCGCTGCAGAACAAGAGTATGAAGAACTTGAAATGGCTGTAAAAGAATTTCAAAATACGACAATGAGACTTAGGTACTCTTCCATTCCAGTTGTTGCAGCTCCACATGGTATGACACTAGGTGGAGGTTGTGAAATATGTTTGCATGCGGATAAAGTTATTGCCCATGCAGAAACTTATATGGGATTGGTTGAATTTGGGGTTGGGCTTATTCCTGGCGGTGGGGGAACCAAAGAAATGGCCCTTAGATTCTCAGACGGATTAAAGCAAGGAGATATGAGAATTAATAGATTTAGAGATAATTTTTTAACCATAGGTCAAGCCAAAGTTTCTAGCTCAGCTTCAGAAGCAATAGAATTGGGGTTTTTGAGAAAAGGAGTAGATGAGGTAATACTTTCTAGAAAAAATCAAATAGCATACGCGAAGGAAATGTGTCTGAAACTACATGAAAAAGGATATGTCCAAAAAAATATGCGTAAAGATATTACGGTTTTAGGGCAAGAAGGACTAGGTATAGTTTATGCTGGGGCAAATTCTATGAAGTCTGGCAACTACATGTCGAAGCACGATCAAGTTATTTCAGAAAAATTGGGCTACGTATTAGCAGGTGGAGATTTATCTCAACTTACCGAAGTTTCTGAAAAATATTTACTGGATATAGAGAGAAAAGCATTTCTAGAATTATGTTCTGAGAAAAAGACTCTGGAAAGAATACAAAGCTTGTTACAAACAGGAAAAATTTTAAGAAATTAATAATCATAAGTTATGAAAACAGCATATATAGTAGGTGGATATAGATCGGCCGTTGGTAAATCTGGTAAAGGAGTTTTTAGATTTACAAGACCAGATGAAATGGGCAAACAAGTTGTCCAACATTTATTAAAAGATTTTCCAGAACTAGATACCAATAGAATAGACGACATTATAGTTGGAAATGCAACTCCTGAGGCAGAACAAGGTCTGAACTTAGCCAGAATGATTTCACTTATGGGATTAAATACAGATAAAGTTCCTGGAATGACGATAAATAGATATTGTTCTTCTGGACTTCAGAGTATAGCGCTTGCAAAGTATCAAATTGAGTCTGGTGCTGCGCATTGTATTATAGCTGGAGGTGTAGAATGCATGTCTCCCATTCCTTTTGGAGGATGGAGAATTGTTCCCCACCATAAGGTAAGTAAAGAGAATCCAGAATGGTATTGGGGAATGGGACTTACAGCAGAAGAAGTAGCAAAAAAATTCAAAATTAGTAGAGAATCTCAAGACGAATTTGCATTAAAGTCTCATTTGAAAGCAATATCTGCTATTGAAAACGGTCGATTTGAAAGCCAGATAGCTCCCATAGAAATCAATCATATTTTTCTGGATGAAGAAGAAAAGAGACAGGAAAAAAAATACTATGCTAAAGTAGATGAAGGGCCAAGAAAAAACTCAAATATTGAATCCCTCAAAAAATTAAGGCCTGTATTTAAAAATGGAGGAACTGTAACAGCAGGAAATTCCTCCCAAACATCGGATGGAGCAGCGTTTGTAATGGTAATGTCTGAAGAAATGGTCAAAGAAATGAATATAGAACCCATCGCTAGGCTAATTAGCTATAAAGTTATTGGACTAGCTCCAGAAATAATGGGCGTTGGTCCTTTGTATGCAATCCCAGAAGCATTAAAGCACGCAGGAATGAAACTTGGAGATCTTGAGCAAATAGAACTAAATGAAGCATTTGCTTCTCAGTCAGTAGCTATAATTAATGAATTAGGACTCAATCCAGAAATAGTTAATGTAAATGGAGGAGCAATCGCTTTGGGACATCCTCTAGGATGTACTGGAGCAAAACTAAGTGTTCAATTGCTAAATGAAATGAGGTTAAGAAAACAAAAAATTGGAGCAGTTACCATGTGCGTAGGCACAGGTCAGGGAGCTTGTGGAATATTTGAACTTTTAAACTAAATATATACTAATGGAAATAAAAGAAATAGATAAGAAAGAAGTCCTGAGAGGAGGCCAATTCTTAGTTAAAGAAACCAATGCAAATGATGTTTTTATAAGAGAAGAGTTTGGAGAAGAACAAATGATGATGTTGAACGCAACTGAAGAATTTTCAAAAATTGAAATTAAGCCAAACATAATGCGTTTTGAAGAAAAAGATTACGCACTAGTAGAAAGTTTAATGAGAAAAGCAGGTCAACTGGGTTTATTAGCAGTAACTATTCCCGAAAAATACCAAGGCCTTGGAATGGGATTCAATACCGGAATGCTAATTTGTGAAGAAATATCTAGTTTAACGGGGTCAATGGCTACAGCTTTTGGAGCCCACACCGGAATTGGAACACTTCCTATTCTACTTTATGGAACCAAAGAACAAAAGAATTACTATTTGCCAAAAATATCTTCCGGAGAATGGATTTCTTGTTACAATCTTACAGAACCAGATGCAGGGTCAGACGCAAATTCTGGAAAGACAAAAGCTGTCTTAAGTTCAGATGGTGAACATTATGAAATAACTGGTCAAAAAATATGGATTTCCAATGCTGGTTTTGCCCACGTATTTATAGTATTTGCAAGAATTGAAGATGACAAAAATATTACTGGCTTTGTATTTGAAAAAGACAAAGTAGAAGGATTAACATTAAATCCAGAAGAGGCAAAACTAGGTATTAGATCTTCTTCTACTAGACAAGTATTTTATAATAAAGTAAAAGTACCAAAATCGGCAATGTTGGGCAAAAGAGGGGAAGGATTTAAAATTGCTATGAATTCATTAAACGTAGGAAGAATAAAATTAGGAATTGCAGTTACAGGTGCTTCGAAAAAAGTAATTAACTATGCAATTGGTTATGCCAATGAACGTAAACAATTTAAAACTCCTATTTCTTCCTTTGGTGCAATTCAATTCAAACTTGCTGAAATGGCTACCAAAACTTATGTTGCAGATTCAGGAAATTACCGTTGTGGTCAAAATATTGAAGACAACATAAAAAAGTTAGAGTATGAAGGATTAGCACTTCAAGACGCAAAGCTTCAAGGCGTAGAAGAATATGCTATAGAATGTGCTATTCTAAAAGTTTTTTCTTCGGAAGTAATTCAATACGCCTCCGACGAAGCTGTTCAAATATATGGTGGAATGGGTTTTTCTGCAGAATCTGAAGTAGAGGCATGCTACAGAGATGCTAGAATTTCGAGGATTTATGAGGGAACTAATGAAATTAACAGATTATTAATTGTTAAAATGGTATTAAAAAAAGCAGTTACTGGAGAAATTGATTTTTTTGGACCGGCTAAAAATGTTGCAAAAGAATTAATGAGTATTCCTTCTTTTGAAGAACCTTCAAATAACATTTTTAATGAATTTAAAGTTGTTTTGAAAAACTTAAAAAAGATTATTCTTATGGTAGCCGGAATTGCATCTGAAAAATTAGGAAATAAAATTGGAGATGAACAAGAACTGATGATGAATGTTTCCGAGATGATTATAGACACTTACATGTTAGAATCTGCACTTTTAAAAACAGAAAAACTAAATTCTAAAGAAGGACCTATTAAAAACCAAGAAAGAATATCTATGTGTATTAATTTTCTTCACAGTACTATAGATAAATTTCAAAAAAATGGAAAAGAAGCCATTTATGCACTTTCTGAAGGTGACGAACAAAAAATACTATTATTAGGTTTAAAAAGGTTTACTAAAGTAAAACCAGATAATTTGAAGGAACACAGAAGAAGTATTGCTAAAAAGCTAATTGAAGAAAATTTATATTGTTTCTAGAAAATATCTAAAAGACAAAGCTTACACCAAAAACTAAATTAATTCCTTGAAAGGAAGCGTACATATAAGAAGCATCGAAAGTATAACCTTCAGGATTATCTATTGGATCATTAATATTTTGATCAAAAGGATCATTTGCTCTCAAAATAGAGTATTTCGGAGGGGTGAAATTGGTAAAGTTTCTTAAACTTATAAAGTTAGTCCAGCCATTGTTATAGTTTTTAGAAACTTTGAGATTATGGATAGTATATGGAAGAGAATATTCTGGTCTAAAATCATTTTCTAAAATTGGTAATCTTATCGGGCCATAATTTGTAGCAGAGTAAACCATGTCTAAACCTAATTTTTCTAACCAATAATTTGCAGACCATTTAATGCTGTATTTCTCTGCTAAAAGCTGTTGATTTTTGACCATTTCCCCAGTAGAATTTTCTTTAAAATTGGATACATCCAAAATTGTTGCATTGGCAGATAATTTCAAAGGAATCTTATACATTTTTAAGAATATTTCTGAAGATATTCCTCTTGCAATAGCAAAACCAGATAAGTTGGAATAAATAATTTGATTGTCGTTGGTCAAGAAATCGGGAATTATTTTGTTAGAAAACCTAGATTCAAAAACTGAGGATTCTAGAGTGATTTGTAAATTATCTGTATTCCAAGAATTACTTAAATTAATATTTAAATTTTTAGACTTCTCAGGCTCTAACTCCTCTAAGAAAATGATTTCTCGAGCACCTGTCAATGCAGCATGATCTTCGGTAAAGACGTTTACCACTCTAAATCCGTCTCCGTAACCAATTCTTAAAGAGGAATTTTCTTTAATATTTAGTTGGTAGTTTATTCTTGGTGAATTTATAAATCCATGCTTGGAGTGAAAGTCTGTTCTCCACCCAAATAGTAGCTGCTGGTTGTCACTAAATTTAAAATTGTCCTGAAGAAAAATTCCTGGAAGCCACCAGTTGTCTGCTTTTAGAGTAGCTGCTGTATTGTCGTTGTAACTATTGTATCTCAAAGCAAAACCAGAAAGGAAACTATTTTTATTCCCTAAAGATTTATGCCATGTTAATTGACTAAACCCAATAATTTGTTTTGCCTCATATTCGATCAAGCCATACCAAGACCTTTGATCGTGAAAACTAAAAGAATTTTGCCATTTCAAATTTTTCTTCTCTGAAAACTGGTAAAAGGAACTTGCCTCTACTCTATTTGTTAAAATAGACTCCCCATAAATTGTATTTTTCCCACGATCTTTTTCTGTAAAGTTCATTTGACCACCCCAGCGATCTTCATTTAAATATCTTAAAGTAAGATTTAGAGGATTGTCTCCATTTTTACTAAAAAATTGAAACTTATTAAAAATTGAATATCTATTTTTCAATGATAAATCTGTAAATCCATCGTTATTATTATCTATTGGGTGATTGTAATTAAAGATATCTATGGATGAAAAAGCTTTTAATCTTTGTTTGTTAATTAGTTTGTAAACTATAGATGTCTGTAATTCTCCCCAAGACGAAATATTAAAATCTAAAGATAACTTTGGGACACAATCTATGTTTTTAGTTACCACATTTATTAAGCCAGCCATTGCTTCAGAGCCGTATACTGTAGAAGCAGGCCCCTTAATGACTTCAACCTGATCTATAATACTTGTGGGAATTCCCTGAAGACCGTATACTGTTGATAGTCCACCCATAATAGGCATTCCATCAATTACAATCATAGAGTAAGATCCTTCCATACCATTGATATGTATGTCTCCTGTATTACATACAGAACAATTGAATTGTGGTCTTAAGCCAGTGATTTGATTGGTTGCTTGTACTAAACTAGGAGACGGTACAGAATTCAAAAACTGTGCTGAATAAACAGCAATGGGAATTGGACTTTCCTTTTTGTCAATTAGCCTAAGTGTACCACTAATTATCATTTCTTTAAGTATATCGTTGTTTTCTTTAAGAATGAATATAACTTCAGATTTATAATTATTAATTGAAATATTTAACTCTATACTCTCAAAACCAATAGAAGAAGCTTTTAAAACGGTTGCTAGATTGGCAATTTTAATCTTAAAATTTCCTCTAACATCACAAACTGAAGATGTACTATCAGTCAGGTTCATCACATGAGCAAATGGAATTGGTTTCTTTTGATTGTCAATAACTTTTCCATTGATCTCCATCGTTTGAGAAAAAGATGGAAAAAGCAACAACACAAATGAAAAGCAAATAAAACATCTAATCATAGGAACGAATTTAATTTAAATAAACGTCATTTTTAGTCTTGTCTAAAAAAATATTTATAAGAATTAAAAAAAATATTTAAATTTGCTTAAAATGAACTCTCAATCCGAAGAAGATTACTTAAAAGCACTTTACCATTTAGAGATGGATTTTAATGCTG
>CALKFX010000124.1 GCA_938084875.1 uncultured Flavobacteriales bacterium
AAATCTAAACCCCAAAATCTTACAATTGCATCTTTTAAAAACTTAAATACAGGTACATTTAGTTCCGTTCCACATTGACACGCGGGCTTACAAACATGCCAACTATCAACATTTACAGCTGTGAAAGAATCGTATTTTTTAATCCTTACAGGATATAAATGACAGCTAATAGGTTTATTAAAATTTATTTTGTTTTTTCTGTAAGCTGACTCTATAGAGCATTTGGCAATATTATTTTTATCAAAAAAAACAAAAACACACTCCTTACCCTCTACCAATTTTGTTACCTTATCTCCATCTGAATCTACATAATGAAAGTCATTATTTTTAATCGCATTTAGACCTTTTGTAGACATTTCAGATTTTATAGTTGTAAGATTTTTCGAAATTTCTTTTATCTCTTCAGCCCTTAAAGGAGCACCAGAATCACCCTCAACACAACAGCCCCCTTTGCACTTTTGTAAATCACATACAAACTTTTTTTCAAAAAGCTCATCAGAAATGATTTTATCTTCTATTTCTACCATATTAACTATAAAACTTTATAATTTTTAAAATTTAAATATAACCCTTTCAGCGGAAGTTATATTTTTGTGATAACTCCAACCAATTAAGAAAGAAGATGACAGAAGAACATTTCAAAAAAATAATTAGCCACTCCAAAGAATTTGGGTTCATATTCCCTAGTAGTGAGATTTACGACGGACTGAGTGCAACTTATGATTATGGACAAAATGGTGTAGAGCTTAAAAACAATATTAAAAAGTACTGGTGGCGTTCTATGGTTCAAATGCATGAAAATATTGTTGGAATTGATGCTGCCATTTTTATGCATCCAAGTACTTGGAAAGCTTCTGGACATATTGATGCATTTAATGATCCACTAATTGACAACAAGGATTCTAAAAAAAGGTACAGAGCCGATGTTTTGATTGAAGATTACATTCTTAAAATTGAAGGTAAAATAGAAAAAGAAATAAAAAAAGCTAAAAAGAGGTTTGGAGAAGATTTTAACGAAAAAACCTTTAGAGAAACCAATTCAAATGTATTAAGAAGAGAAAACGACAAAAAAGATGTTAGAATCAAAATGGACAAAGCTTTTAACAGTGAAGATTTGTCTGCTATTTATAATCTTATATTAGAATTGGGGATAACTTGCCCTATAAGCGGGTCAAAAAACTGGACCAATGTAAGACAATTTAACCTAATGTTTAAAACTGACTTAGGATCTGTTTCAGGTGAATCAACAAGTATTTTTCTTAGACCAGAAACTGCTCAGGGAATATTTGTCAATTATCTAAATGTTCAGAAAACAGGTAGAAAGAAAATACCTTTTGGAATCGCCCAAATTGGCAAGGCTTTTAGAAACGAAATCATTGCAAGACAATTTATTTTTAGAATGAGAGAGTTTGAACAAATGGAAATGCAATTCTTCATCCCACCAGGAACTCAACAAAAGTGGTACGAACATTGGAAAGAAACTAGAATGAAGTGGCATAAATCTTTAGGTATACCAGAAGATTATTTAAGGTTTCATGACCATGTGAAGCTTGCCCATTATGCTGATGCCGCATGTGACATTGAATTTAAATTTCCTTTTGGATTTAAAGAATTAGAAGGGATTCATTCAAGAACAGATTTTGACTTAAAACAACACGAAGAATTATCTAAAAAGAAAATTAGATACTTTGATCCCGAAAAAAACGAAAGTTACATTCCATATGTGGTTGAAACATCTATTGGCCTGGATAGAATGTTCTTGGCTCTAATCTCTTACAGCTTAAAAGAAGAAACCCTTGAAGATGGAACTTCTAGAACACTACTTGGACTACCCTACAGCTTAGCTCCTAACAAAGCTGCTGTTCTTCCACTTGTTAAAAAAGACGGACTATCAGAAAAAGCCAAAGAAATTTTTAACGATCTAAAATCTATTTGCAACTGTGCTTACGACGAAAAAGATTCTATTGGAAAAAGGTATAGAAGAAATGATGCTCTAGGAACACCCTTTTGCATTACTGTTGACTATGAATCCTTAGAAGACAATTCTGTTACAGTTAGAGAAAGAGACTCAATGAATCAAGAAAGAATTAAAATAAGTGAATTATATAATTTTATAGATTCTAAAGTGAATATGAATCTGTTATTTTGAAATTAAAACCTTTTCTAACTTCTTTTAATGAAGCTGGCTGTGATGAAGCTGGTAGGGGATGCCTAGCAGGGCCAGTAGTAGCTGCTGCAGTTATTCTTCCTAAAGGTTATAAAAATATAAAGCTTGATGATTCTAAAAAAATTTCTGAAAAAAATAGAAACGAATTAAGAATTGATATTGAGAAAAATGCTGTCGCAATTGGAATTGGCATTGTAGTGGAAAGAAAAATTGAAAAAATAAATATTCTTCAAGCTTCTCTTCTTGCAATGCACCTTGCAATAAAAAATCTATCTGTTAAACCAAGCCATTTAGCAATTGATGGAAATAAGTTTAACCCATATCCAAAAATAGACCATACCTGCATTATAAAAGGCGATGGAAAGTATTTGAATATTGCTGCTGCATCGATAATTGCAAAAACAAAAAGAGATGAAATAATGAAAAGACTTTCAGAAATTTATCCAGAATATTTGTGGAACCAGAATAAGGGTTATCCTACTAAAAAACATAAAATGGCTATTTCTGAATTTGGGATTACAAAATACCACAGAAAAAGTTTCAAATTAACTTAAATCAAGACGCTAAAACAACGACCTTATTTTTCATGACCTCAACAACTCCTCCGTCAATGTTAAATAATTCTTCTTTATCATTTAGAACAATTCTTACTTCGCCTTTTGTAAGAGAAGAAACTAAAGGAGCATGATTATTTAAAATACCTATAGAACCAGTAGAGCCTGGAACGTTGACTAAATCAGCCTTGCCGTCATAAAGTGATTTATCAGGTGTAATTATTTGAACATCCATAATGAAATTTTAACTTACTTCCGCCAACATTTTTTCTCCAGCTTCAATAACCTCTTCAATGGTTCCCTTTAAATTAAATGCAGCTTCTGGATATTTGTCAACTTCTCCATCCATAATCATAGTGAAACCTTTGATGGTATCTTCAATATTTACAAAAACACCTTTCATCCCTGTAAATTGCTCTGCGACGTGAAACGGCTGTGATAAAAATCTTTGAACTCTTCTAGCTCTATGAACAGCTTGCTTATCTTCTTCAGATAATTCATCCATTCCTAAAATTGCTATGATATCTTGCAATTCATTGTAACGCTGTAATAACATTTTAACTCTTTGAGCACAATTATAATGAGCATCTCCTAGGATTTGAGGAGTTAGAATTCTTGATGTAGAATCTAGAGGATCAACTGCAGGGTAAATTCCTAAAGCTGCTAATTTTCTAGACAAAACTGTAGTTGCATCTAAGTGGGCAAACGTAGTAGCAGGAGCTGGATCTGTTAAATCATCTGCAGGAACATAAACAGCCTGAACAGATGTAATAGAACCCTTTTTAGTTGATGTAATTCTCTCTTGCATGGCTCCCATTTCAGTGGCTAAAGTTGGCTGGTACCCAACCGCTGATGGCATTCTTCCTAAAAGTGCAGAAACTTCAGAACCTGCTTGAGTAAATCTAAATATATTGTCTATAAAGAAAAGTATATCTTTTCCTTTTCCTTCTCCATCACCATCCCTAAAGTCCTCGGCAAGCGTTAAACCAGAAAGTGCAACTCTAGCTCTTGCTCCAGGGGGTTCATTCATTTGACCAAATACAAATGCTGCTTGAGATTTTTTCAGTGCTTCATGGTCTACTTTATCCAACGGCCAATTCCCTTTTTCCATCTCATGCATAAACTCATCACCATATTTTACAATTCCAGATTCTAACATTTCCCTAAGTAAATCATTACCTTCTCTAGATCTTTCACCAACACCAGCAAAAACTGA
>CALKFX010000125.1 GCA_938084875.1 uncultured Flavobacteriales bacterium
AGAAATGTCCAAAATATTAATTTACTTTTTTATAGGTATGAAAATCTCCATCAATTTGAAGTATTAATTGTTCTAAGTTAACAGAAATAATTTTCATTTTATACTTTACTTTTTCCGGAACAATCAATCCCTGTTTAATAGTAGCAATTTTTTGATCTCCATTTTGAAGAACAATAGAAGAATTTCCATCTATGTCATTGACAACAAACATAGAATCAATATAAGTTTTAGATTCTGGAATATTTTCAAATAATAACATAGAATCATCAAGTAACCAAGACCCTTTAACACCATCAATAAAGAATTGTCTTTTATTGCTTTTTTTAATCAATTTCATGGTGTACTTTTCGTCAACTGGGACAGTAAAGATTTTTTGGTCCTTAAACTCTATAAAATCAATTTCCCAAAATCCTGTTAATTTGTTTTCTATTGAATTTGAGCAACCCGTTAGTATAAGGTTTAAAGTCAAATAAAAAATTAGTGCTTTGAAAATTTTAGTTTTCTTTTCTTTTGTTAATTTCATCTCTAAATCTTGAAGCTGCTTCGTAATCTTCATTATCAATTGATTTTTTTAGATGCTTTTTGAGTTCTTTAAGACTCATTCTTTCCGTAGGATTTTTTGTGATTTCTTCTAAATTTATCTCAGAATTAATATCCTCCAAATCTTCCACATCATCATCATCTAAAATAATTCCCGCAGAATTTAAAACAAATTCAAAAGTATAAATAGGACATTCAAATCTAACAGCTAAAGCAATAGCATCCGAGGTTCTAGAATCAATTTCCACCTCTTTTCCTTCTTGCTCACAAATTAGTTTTGCAAAAAAAATCCCTTCCACCAAATTGTATATTATTACTTCAACTAGGTTTATATTAAAATGATCGGAAAAATTTTTAAATAAGTCATGAGTTAAAGGTCTACTTGGTGTCATTTTTTCTAACTCTATTGCAATAGCTTGAGCTTCAAATCCACCAATAATAATTGGTAATCTTCTTTTGCCAATTACTTCACAAAGAACCAAAGCATAAGCTCCAGACTGAGTTTGACTGTAGGACAATCCAGCAATATCTAACTTGATTTTCTCCATAGTAACATAAAAATAAACCTACATTTTTGAGTTAAATATAAAGATAACCAAATATTAAGGATTTATCTTTGTGAGGCTTTAAAATTGTTGATTGCAGCAGTTAATTTTGGCAACACTTCAAACGCATCACCAACTACACCGTAATCTGCAGCCTTAAAAAATGGTGCTTCGGGGTCAGTATTAATAACAACAATGACCTTACTTCCATTTACACCAGCTAAATGTTGAATAGCTCCAGAAATACCTGCTGCAATGTAAAGATTTGGCCTTATAGCAACCCCAGTTTGACCAACGTGTTCATGATGAGGTCTCCATCCAATATCTGCAACCGGTCTAGAACATGCTGTGGTAGCACCTAATGATTTTGCTAAATCTTCAACTATTCCCCAGTTCTCAGGGCCTTTCAACCCTCTTCCAGCAGAAACTACTAATTCTGCTTCAGGTAATGGTATACCGTCTCCTAATGGTTTTAAATCCACTGTTTTAATTCTTCCATTTCCTAAATCTTCCTCAAATTCTGAAATAGATACATCTACCTTGTTTTCTTCTGGTTGAATCGAGTTTGGAAGTATAGAAATAACTTTTTTATCAGAATGAACGCAGACGTATGCAATTGCTTTTCCAGAATAGACATTGGTTTTAACTGTGAAATCATCTGATGCTTCAGGTAAAGAAATAGCACCTGAAATATGTCCTGCTTCTAATTTTGCAGCAACTCTTGGTCCAATAGATTTTCCTGTTTGATCTTGAGAAAGAAGGATAAATTCTGAATTAAGCTTTTCTACTGCTTTTAAAATAAGTTTTGAAACAACTTGGTCATTGGGTTCATTAATTTTTCTGTAAACAAAAATATTCTTAGCACCATAATCTCCCATTTGTGAAAGAACTTCGTTACTTGCATTTCCGTAGGTAACTACATTAACTTCTCCTAAATTCTTTCCATAAGTAATGGCTTCCTTGGCAGCCTTACTTAATTTATTTTTAATTTCAACAAATACTAATACTGACATAATTAAATAACTTTTGTTTCATTGTGTAATAACTCTACTAATTCATCCATGCTATCCGGATCTAAATATTTACAACCTGTTTTAGGGGCAGGCAATTCAAATTTAACTACTGAAGTCAATTTCTTATGATCTGTAGGTGCTATGACATTTAAAGGTTTTGTTCGAGCTGCCATTATTCCTCTCATGTTGGGAATTCTTTGTTCTGCCATTCCCTTAGATGCGCTTAAAACAAATGGGAAATCAACTTCAACAACCTCTATTCCTCCTTGTACATCTCTTTCTAAAGTTGCTTTAGCACCATTAACCTCCAGCTTATTTGCCAAAGAGACAAAAGGCATGTCAAGTAATTCTGCAAGCATTCCACCAATTTGAGCTCCATTATAATTGATAGTTTCTTTTCCTGTCATTACAATATCATAATTTTCATTTTTTGCATATTCAGAGATTTGTTTAGCTACAAAAAATGAATCTGTTGGATCTGCATCAATTCTAACAGCGTCGTTTGCTCCAATAGCAAGCGCTTTTCTGATGGTTGGATCATCTGAAGATGTTCCAACTGTTATTGTGGTTACAGTTCCACCACTAGCCTCAACTAATTCCAAAGCCCTAACTAGAGCATACCACTCGTCGTAAGGATTTACAATATACTGTACTCCATTTTCATCAAATTTTGTATTATTATCCACAAAATTTATTTTGCTTGTAGTATCTGGCACTTTACTAATACATACTAATATTTTCATTTAAAAAAATTTATTTAATAAAGGTAAATAATTCTATCTAGAACAATTATAAACATCTGTGTAATATTGTTAAATCACAATAAAATTTGTCTAAACAAGAGTTTTTGAAATAATTTTTTTAAAAAAATATTAATTTAATTTAAAATGTCTTATTTATGATTTACTTTTGGCCAAATTTTACAAAATGAGAACAGTTCAATATAGAGAAGCTCTAAGAGAGGCAATGGTAGAGGAAATGAGAAAAGACGAAACAGTGTTTCTTATGGGCGAAGAAGTTGCCGAGTACAACGGAGCGTATAAAGTTTCCCAAGGGATGTTGGACGAGTTTGGAGCTAAGAGAGTAATCGATACTCCAATTGCTGAACTTGGATTTGCAGGAATTGCAGTTGGAGCAGCCATGAATGGTCTTAGACCAATTGTAGAATTTATGACTTGGAATTTCGCCCTCCTTGCTTCAGATCAAATAATTAATAGTGCAGCAAAGATTCTTCAGATGAGTGGTGGACAATATTCATGTCCAATAGTTTTTAGAGGAGGAAATGGTCCAGCAGGTCAATTAGCTGCAACTCATTCCCAAAGTTTTGAGTCTTTTTATGCCCATGTTCCTGGACTTAAAGTGGTTACTCCTTCAAATCCATACGATGCGAAAGGTCTTTTAAAATCTGCAATTAGAGACAATGACCCAGTTCTTATAATGGAATCTGAAAAAATGTATGGTGATAAAGGAGAAATTCCTGAAGGTGAATATTTAGTACCAATAGGAAAAGCAGACATCAAAAGAAAAGGTGAACACGTAACAATAGTTTCTTTTGGTAAAATTTTAAAAGTTGCTTACCAAGCAGCAGATGAACTTGCTAAGGATGGTGTTTATTGCGAAGTAATTGACCTAAGATCTGTAAGACCAATTGACTATGAAGCAATTGTAAATTCTGTTAAGAAAACCAACAGATGTGTAGTTGTAGAAGAAAGCTGGCCACTTGCTTCAATATCTGGAGAAATTGCTTACCACCTTCAAAGACATGCCTTTGATTACTTAGATGCTCCTGTAATGAGGGTTATGCAAGCCGATACACCTTTTGCATTTTCTAAAGTATTAATTGATGAAGCCCTACCAAGCGTTAAGAGAATTGTTGATGCTGTAAAGTCAAGTCTTTACGTAAATTAAAGCCCACTTTTAAAGTGCTGAAATAAGTAAATCCAAGTTTTTATATGGAATATTAAAAGCCTTTCCTAAAATTGAAGAGGTCAATGTTCCATTATAAATATATACTCCGTGCCTAAATCCTTTCGAGTATTGAATCAATTTTTCACAACCTCCACTCTCTGAAATTTCAATTAATAATGGTGAAAAAATATTACTTAAACTGAAGCTTGCTGTTCTTGAAACTCTAGAACCAATATTAGGAACACAATAATGAATAACATCATGCTTAGTAAATGTTGGGTTTTGGTGGGTAGTAACTTTAGATGTTTCAAAACAACCTCCTTTGTCAATACTTACATCTACTATAACCGATCCTGATTTCATTTTCTTAATAACATCTTCACTCACAATACAAGGTGTCCTTCCATGTGGAGCACTAAGAGCACCAATAGCTACATCACATCTCATTAAAGCTTTTTCTAAAACTTTAGGTTGAATGACCGAAGTAAAAACCTTTTGCCCAATTTCGTTCTGAAGGCGTCTTAGTTTAAATAAAGAATTATCAAATACTTTTACAGAAACACCAAGTGATAAAGCTGCACTAGCAGCAAACTGTCCTACTGTACCAGCACCAATTATTACTAGTTCTGGTGGGGTTATTCCAGCAACTCCTCCCATCATCAATCCTTTTCCATTATTAGCATTACTCATAAGCTCTGCTGCAATTAAAAAAGAAGAAGTTCCAGCTATTTCTCCCATAGATCTAACTAAAGGAAAAGAACCGCTCTGGTCTTCAATGTAATCCCAAGCTATAGCTGTAATTTTTTTAGCCATTAATTTTTTTAATGCATTTTCAGGCTGAGCAGTAATCTGTAGGGCAGAAAAAAGTATCTGCTTGTGCTTCATTAAAGCAATCTCGTTGTCGTTAGGTGGGCTTACTTTGAGTATTATATCTGCCTTATATATTTCCTTAGTATCGTATATAATTTCAGCACCAGATTCACTGTAGTCAGAATCCGAAAAATTAGCGTTTTCACCGGCGCCAGTTTCAACTACAACTCTGTGGCCATTTGCAACTAATAAACTTACAGACTCAGGGACTAAAGCAACTCGTTGTTCTTGTAATTCTGTTTCTTTTGGAATTCCAATATATAAATTTTGATTCTTCTGGCTAGTTTCTAGCATTTCCTCTTGAGGAGAAAGTGAAGCTTGAAGCGCTAATGATTTAAGTGCATCTCCAGATAAACTCATGTCTTAATATTAATTTTTCGTAGGCCTTTGTCTACTGTCATATTTATCCTTACGCAATTAGATGGTAAAAAGTTATAAATATTTTGTGGCCACTCTATAAAACACAAATTTTTATCGTTAATTATTTCTAGTAAGCCTATGTTTTCTACCTCATTTTCATTTTCAATTCTATAGCAGTCTACATGGTAAATAGTTTGCATACTATCCCCCAAATAGGTATTTATAATACTGAAAGTTGGAGAATTAGCTTCTTTAACTCCTAAAATAGATACTATTGAACTAATAAGAGTAGTTTTTCCACTTCCCATTTCTCCTTCAAACAAAAATAAATTATGGGTTTTTGTTAATTCAATAATTTCTTTAGAAACTTTATTTAATTCAGAAAGTTGATTAATAATAAAGGACTTATTAGACATTATTTACGAGCTATAAAAATTAGTTCAGAAGAATTCAACCTTAATTTTTCATAGTCTACTTCCCCAAGAGAAGTTTTGGGGTCAAAAACATCCACTTTAAAACCTGCTTTTTCAAGCTTTTTTGGATAATCTAAGCCATACAGTCTAACATGGTCTTTTTGCCAAAAGTGAATTTCTCTTTCTTTAGGATTGATAATTGAAGAGTCTTCATAGGTAACTTTGTTATTGTAATCAATTGGAACCTGAAAAATCCCCCATCCACCAGGTTTCATTACTCTATGCAACTCCTTCATACATTGATGGTCGTCTTCAACATGCTCTAAAACATGATTGCAAAAAATAACATCATACAAATCATCTTCAAGGGGAATATTATGTAAATCAAAATGTAAATCAGCAATTGGAGATTCCATATCTGCAGTAGTATAATTCAGATTTTTCTGTTTTTTAAAAATTGGATAAAAACATTGTTCTGGTGCAATGTGAAGAACTTTTTGAATTTCCTTTTTGAAAAAAGAACTCTGTTTTAAATAAAGCCACATCAATCTATGTCTTTCCAAAGTCAAATCATAAGGACATAGAACATTTTCTCTGTGCGCGGTATTGGACCCATAAGAAAGGAATTTTCTGAAATCTCTCTCACAGACTGGACAATGTACTTCATTTCCATAATAAGCCAATGGTGCAAATAATTTGAATAAATAACTTAACCTTATTAAAAGTGGCCTTGGAAGAGTATTCAATAGAAATTTGTAGAGCTTCTTCATTTCAATAAATTGTCAATTTGCTGGGCGTAATCCAATGAATCGTCTCTGTAAAAATGCAATTCTGGCATTTTTCTCAATTGGTTTCTTACCAATTTACTTATTTCGTATCTTATAGAATTTGATTGAGTATAAATATGGTCAAATGAGTCATCGTTATCTTTTCCTCCAAAAATACTTATATAAACTTTTGCAATAGATAAATCTGGACTCATTCTTACGGTTGTAACAGTAACCATTGCCCCTTTACCAATTGAAGATGCATTTCGCTGGAAATAGATTCCCAACTCTTTTTTAATTACACTAGCTATTTTTTCTTGTCTTACACTCATTAAGCATGCAAATTTAGAAAAAGAGATCACTTTAACACAATAGTTAGAGATATTGATAGTTGATAATAACAATTAAGGAAGTATATTAACTTTGCAAAAGATGATTAAATATGAAAAACTTAATTAGGATAGCTAAAATAACCTTGCAATTCAAAAGAACTCTTTTTTTGAATCTAGGATTTAATATTTTAGGAATGGTGTTTTCCATCTTTTCTTTTGCTATGATCATCCCTTTATTAAGAATTATATTCAATTCTTCTACTGCTGTTTTTGAAAAAACAATTAGCTCCTACCATGGGGATTTCACCTGGACTAAAGATGGATTATTAAACTTTATCAATTATTACTTAGCCAAGCATGCAATAAGTGAAGGAAGATATTCTACACTAATATTGATCTGTATATTTTTAGTAATAATGGTTTTTTTAAAAAATATGTTTACTTTCTTAAGCACATTTTTTCTCTCAGATTTAGTTCAAAGTTCAGTAAAAAAATTGCGAGAAAAAATGTATCAAAAAATACTTGTTTTACCTATGTCCTTCTTTTCAGATGAAAGAAAAGGAAATTTATTATCGACCTTTTCTGCTGATTTAAAAGAGACTGAACTTGCAATTAAAGCAACTACTAACGCAATTTTTAAAGATCCATTTTATGTTATCGGCTATTTTTTTACCCTTTTTATTATAAGTTTTAAATTGACTTTTTTTATAGTGTTGTTCTTACCTATTGCGGGACTCATTATTTCAAAAATTAGTAATGGTTTAAAGAAGAGATCTAAAAAGGGACAAGAGAATTTGGGAGATATATTATCCTTGACTGAAGAAACCTTATTTGGCTTAAAAATTATAAAAAGTTTTAATGCTCAGTCCTTTATAAATAAAAAATATCAGATGAAAAGCAATTCGCTTTATAACTTAATGCTCGGAATAAATAGAAGAATTTACTTGGCATCTCCAATAAGTGAATTTTTGGGGGTTTTAGCAACTTCTGGAGTCTTATTATACGGCGGAAACTTAGTTCTGAATGAGTTTATTCAACCAGATGTTTTTATTGGTTATCTTATTTTGTTTTCTCAGCTTATAAGTCCATTCAAATCTATTTCTAAGGCTGTTTATGACTCATCTCAAGGAATCGCAGCTTTAGAACGAATTGAAAAAATAACATTACAAGACCAATTAATAGTAAATAGTCCTGCAACCCCACAACCCATAAGTTTCAAAAAAGAAATAAGTTTTAACAACGTTTCCTTTAAATACAACCAAGAACAGGTTTTGGAAGACATTTCATTTAAAATAAAAAAAGGTGAAACAGTAGCAATTGTAGGTCATTCAGGGGCAGGTAAATCAACAATTGCAGATTTATTAATTAGATTTTATGATGTTGTCGAAGGAAGTATAAATATAGATAACATAAACATTAAAAAAATCAATCTAAATCAGCTTAGAAACTTAATGGGAGTAGTAACACAAGATTCTATTCTATTCAATGATACTGTTGTAAATAATATTGCTTTTGGAGTTGAAATAGAAAATTCTAAAGTCTTGGAATCTTCTAAAATGGCCAATGCTGATGAATTTATTCAAAACCTTGATGAAAAATACGAGACGTTTATTGGGGATGCCGGCAACAAATTATCTGGTGGTGAAAAACAAAGGTTGAGCATAGCCAGAGCAATTTATAAAAACCCCGAAATACTTATTTTAGATGAAGCCACATCTTCATTAGATACCAAGTCTGAAAAAGCTGTTCAAGAAGCTTTAAACAGATTAATGAAAAATCGAACTTCTTTGGTTATAGCACATAGATTATCAACAATCCAAAATGCCGATAAAATTATTGTTTTAGATAGTGGAAAAATTGTAGAAATAGGTAATCACAAAGAATTGGTAGCCAAAAACAGCTTTTATAAGAAATTTATAGATATGCAATCTTTTGAATGATGGACGTAAAACCAAAAAAATACTTAGGACAACATTTTTTAACAGATGAAAAAATAAGCGAGCAAATATCTGATGCTATTTCAAAGTCTAAAAAAATTAACTTACTTGAAATTGGACCTGGAACAGGTGCTTTGACAAAGTTTCTCTTACATGAAAATATTGATTTAATTTCCTACGAGGTAGACGAAGAATCAATAACCTATTTAAAAAATGCTTATCCAACTTTGATAGTTCACAATAAAGATGTTTTAAAAACTGATTGGACTAAAATATTTAAAGGAAACTATTCCGTTACTGGAAATTTTCCTTATAACATATCTTCTCAAATACTTTTCAAAATCTATGAAAACAGAGCAATAATAGATGAAATGGTGGGAATGTTTCAGAAAGAAGTTGCTGAAAGGGTTTGCTCGGGACTAGGGACTAAGAAGTATGGTATTTTATCTGTATTAATTCAAGCATTTTACGATGTAGAATATTTATTTACAGTAAATGAAGAAGTTTTTAATCCACCACCAAAAGTAAAATCTGGTGTGATTAAAATTACTAGAAATAATATAATTGAATTAGATTGTGACGAAAAATTATTTTTTCGAGTTGTCAAAGCTATTTTTAATCAACGAAGGAAAATGGCTAGAAATTCACTAAAATCTTTATTAGGAGATAAAAAAATTGACCATATTTTACTAACTAAAAGACCAGAAGAACTTTCCATTGAAAACTTTATAGAAATCACAAAGATGATAGAATCCAAAATTAACTAGCTAAAATCCAGTTAATAATTCATATTTTCGCGTAGATTATATTTCATACTTTTTTTACATGCAGTTTGAATTAACCAAAGAATTTATAAACAATCTCATTTCGGCAATTGAAAGTGAAGAAAATAGCTTCATAGTAGAAACTATTAATCCTTTGCATCCAGCAGATATTGCAGAAATATTGGAAATAGTTAATCTTCCACAAGCTCAATATCTATACCAATTGCTAGACGAAGAATTGGCTTCTGAAGTTTTAGTGGAAATTGAAGAGGATACTAGAGAGCAATTTCTTGCATCTTTTTCTGCAGAAGAAATTGCCGAGTCGATAGAAAAAATGGATGCTGACGATGCTACTGATGTTATTCAAGATTTACCGGAAGATGTCCAGGGAGAAGTTCTTGAAGCTATAAAAGACGAGGAACACTCTTCCGATATTTCAATGTTAATGAACTATGACGAAGATAGTGCAGGTGGGATAATGGATGTAGATTTTGTTTCTGCGGATTGGAATTGGACAGTTAAAAACGCACTTAAAAAACTAAGAGAACAAGTAGAAAATGTAGATCAAGTTTATACTATTTACGTAGTGGATTCTTGCAATAAATTTAAAGGAATACTTTCTCTTAAAAGGTTTCTATATACATCTGACGAAACTTTAATAAAAGATATTTATAAAAAAGATTCTATTTCAGTTTTAGCCAATGAAGACTCTGAATCCGTAGCATTAAAAATGGAGAAATACGATTTAGTTGTGGTTCCGGTTGTGGATGAAAATAATAATTTGCTTGGTAGAATTACTATAGACGATGCCGTAGATGTAATTAAAGAAGAAGCAGAAAAAGATTATCAAATGGCGAGTGGAATCTCTGAAAAAGTAGAATCGTCAGATTCATTATTTGTAATTAGTAGAGCTAGATTGCCATGGTTATTAATTGGACTAATTGGAGGAATTCTTGGGGCATATGTTATTGGGTTTTTTGAATACCAATTAAAAGAAAATGCTGTAATGGCAACTTTTATTCCTTTAATATTAGCTATGGGAGGCAATGTTGGTGTGCAATCTTCGGCAATTATTGTACAATCCTTGGCTAACAATACTTTGAATTACGAGTCCATTTTTAAAAAATTGTTCAAAGAACTTCTTGTAGCATTATTCAATGGGTTTATTTGCGCTTCTATAGCTTTGATATTCTGTTGGATTACAAGAAGTGATTTTTATCTTGCCTTAACAATTGGAGTTTCTTTAGTTGCTGTATTTACTTATGCGGGTCTTTTTGGAACATTTGTTCCATTAATACTCAATAAATATAAAATTGACCCTGCACTTGCTACTGGCCCATTTATTACTACCACTAATGATATTATTGGATTACTCATCTATTTCTTAATAGGAATGGCTCTATACTTTTAGTCATGAGAATTGTTGTTTTAGATGATTTTTCAACTGTTATAAATCAAACTCTTTCCAATTGGAACTGGCAGGTTATTAATGGCCAAAATTGGACTTCAGAAGATTTTAAAAAAAATGCCAGCCAAATAGAAGGAATTATAATTAGATCTAAATTCCCCTTAGATAGGGAGCATCTTACATTAGCAAAAAAATTAAAATTTATAGCTAGACCTGGATCTGGATTAGAAAACATTGATTTAAAATATTGTGAAGAAAATAACATAGAAGTTTTTCGAAGTCCTGAAGGAAATAGAGATGCCTTAGCAGAACACACATTAGGAATGCTTCTTTCTCTTATTAACCATTTAAATATTGCAAATAGTGAAGTTAGAAACAATATTTGGGAAAGAGAAAAAAATAGAGGAACAGAACTAAAAGGAAAAGTAATGGCCATTATTGGATATGGATATATGGGAAAGGCATTTGCTCAAAGACTTAATGGATTTGAAATGGATGTTATTGCATATGACAAATACATTTCTGGATTTGGTACTAATCATGTAAAAGAAGTTAATTTGGAAGAAATATTTCAAAGAGCAGATTTTGTCAGTTTACATACTCCATTAACTAGTGAAACAATAGGAATAATGAATAGCTCTTTTTTTGAGAAATTCCAAAAACCTTTTATCGTAATTAATACTGCCAGAGGAAAATCTCTTATTGTGGAAGATTTAATTGATTTTTTAAACTCCAAAAAAATAATTGGTGCCTGTTTAGATGTTTTAGATGTTGAGTCTTCAAATTTTAGCCTAAATAAAGTTGAAAATCAAAGTTTTGAAAAACTTAAAAAATTCAGTAATGTTGTCTTAAGCCCTCATATTGCTGGATGGAGCTACGAATCAAAAGAAAAAATGGCTCAAGTAATTTTAGAAAAAATTCACCGAAAATTTATATTACAGCAACTATGATAAAGATGAGTAAATCAATGTTTTATAAAATTCTAGGTCCACTTCTCTTCCTTTCAACTTTATTTTTAAATCCACCCAGTGAAATGACAGAAAGTGGATTTAAACTATTAGGAATTATTCTTTGGATGGCAGTGTGGTGGATTAGTGAAGTAGTGCCAATAGCAGTCACTGCTCTACTACCAATAATTTTATTCCCTTCAACAAATGTGCTAAATATTCAAGAAACAGGCTCCAACTATGGTCATAAATATATTTTCTTGTTTATTGGTGGTTTTATCTTAGCTAATGCCATCCAAAAATGGAATCTTCATAGAAGAATTGCATTAAACATCATATTAAGATTAGGTGGAAGCAATGATAAAATCATATTGGGATTCATGCTAGCAACTGGGTTTCTTTCCATGTGGATTTCTAACACAGCAACAACTGTAATGATGCTACCAATTGCTTTATCAGTTATTAATCAGATGAAAGATCATCAAGACACATTAAAAAATGAAAATAAAATTTTCGGAAAAGCATTGATGCTAGCAGTTGCCTACAGTGCTTCTGCTGGTGGGATAGCTACTTTAATTGGAACACCACCAAACTTAATATTTGCAGGGTTTGTTCAAGATAATTTCAATATTGAAATTTCATTTTTTCAGTGGATGAAGATTGGTGTTCCAGTGTCCATTATTTTAATGTTTTTTATTTGGTGGTTTTTAACAAAAGTTGCTTTTAAAATGAACAAAGTTGGATTTCCCGGTGGAAAGAAAGAGATTAATAGACTGTTAAATCATATGGGAGGTATTAGCAATGAAGAAAAGAAAATTCTTTTTGTATTTACCATTACTATACTCTGCTGGATATTTAGAAAAAATACCATAAATCTTTTAATACCAAATTTTGACGACAGTATGATTGCAATTTCAAGTGCAATTATTTTATTCATTTTACCTTCCAATACCATTAAAGAGCCATTAATGAAATGGAAAGATGCTATTTCTATTCCTTGGGGAATACTTGTGCTTTTTGGAGGTGGATTATCCATTGCTAAGGGATTTCAAGCTACAGGTTTAGA
The DNA here is from genome assembly GCA_938084875.1 of uncultured Flavobacteriales bacterium. GTDB lineage: Bacteria > Bacteroidota > Bacteroidia > Flavobacteriales_D > Parvicellaceae > MED-G20. Next base: position 12,871 of record CALKFX010000125.1, read on the forward strand.
CAATTGGATTGGGGAGCAATTAACTTTTATCTCATTTTCAAGTGCATTTATTGTTCTTCTACTTATAATAGCTGGTGTGAATTTTCTTACAGAACTCACCTCTAACATGGCAACTACAGCTATGCTTTTGCCAGTAATGATTCCATTAGCTGCTCTTATGGATATAAATCCTTATTTATTACTAGTAGGAACAACGCTAGCTGCTTCATGTGCGTTTATGTTGCCAGTTGCAACACCGCCAAATGCAGTTGTATTTGGATCAAAACTCCTAAATATCGCTGATATGGTAAAAGCTGGAATTCTCATAAACCTTTTTTCTATACTATTAATTCTTTTAATGGTTTATTTTGGAATGCCATTTATATGGAACTTAACAATTTAAAGTTTTACAACCCTTAGTTCTTCAACTTCATTTCCAAACTTTACTTTCAATAGGTAGATGCCCTTTTGAAAATTTATTAAAGAGATTATTTCACCTAATTGCATATCAATTAATTTGCCATTTATATCGAAAATATAAGTTTCAAATGGTCCCTTACTAGAATTTGATTTTAATTGAATGTTGTCAATAGTAACACTTGGATATGCAATAAGAGATTGTTTTTTAAGTATATTATAACTACTATGAATTTCTCCATTAAATGCCCCAATATTGGGTAGTATGGTATTGGAAACATAGTTGCCAAAAAAATCCTTTCCACCATTATTATTTAAATAGTTCGTAGAGTCATTACTTCCCGAAAGTAGTTTTCCATTACCAATTGCTGTACTATTATTTTGAATTTTATAAAGTTATGAATCATTTACGCCTTGACTAAAAGCATTAACTAAATGAGGATCTTCAAAAATAGCATTATTCAATAAATCACTATCTAAATCTATTCGAGAAGAATCGAAAAAAATATTGTGACTTATATTCAAAGTATTGGATGTGTTTTGTAATAAAGTTGGAATTTTATTTCCATAGCTTCCAACATAAATTATATTATTATATAGGTGAACATCTCCAATATTTGGCCAAAAATAAATTTCAGGATTTAGAGTATCGTTTAAAAAAATAGTATTGTTGTAAATAAAACTCCCTATGTTAGGGCATCTTGGGCCTGACCCACAATAATTAGATATCCAAAATATTTTTCCTTTTTTATTCCAACTTATATTATTAGGATCTACTCTGTAACCATCATTTACACTAATATTTTATCTGTAACCATAGTTGATATTGTCCCCTAAAATTTCTATAAAACCTCCTTCATTGTTGTAACTGTAGTTTTATTGAAATACAACATTTTCATTTCCATAATCTATATTTGCTCCGTAAGAATCTTGTGGCCCATGAGCGTTCATAAAATAATTATGTTGGACAATAACATCTTTACAATCAAAGGTCCATAATCCACTTCCTCTTTTCCACATTCTAGAGTCTATTCTTGAGTCGCTGTGGGTCAATGAACAATTTCGAACTAATATATTTTTTGACTTGTTGGGGACAAATCCCGAACCGCCAGTATTTTCAAAATTACAATCCAAAATTTGAAAATCTGTATTTTTCACGCTATCTATATTATTTAACCCTATTGACTTTATCCAAATCCCATAATGCCCAGTTTGTGAAAAATCAGAATTTGTAATTTCTACATCTGAAATAATATTAAATAGAGAATTTACGGTGTCAGATTGAGTTTCAAACTTAATCCCATATCCTTTATGAATATTTTGACTTAATACTGGACTTGGGTGAATGTCGTGTATTTTTAAGTTGTTCATAGAAAAGCCTGTCAAAGACCTTGAACTAGCAACTATTTTAATTCCAAAGCGAACATTTTTTCCAGACCCCCAAGTATTATATTCCCCTGAAAAACCGGGAATTAACTTAACATTTCCAAGAGAATCTAGATGAGAATTATGATTGGAAATTTCTAAATTATTAATACTAATATAATCGTCATTATATAACAAAATACAAGTCTGAAATCCATCGCCATTAATTATAGCTTATTCTATTCCACCATAAGTGTCAATTACAATGGATTGTGTTGAGTTACCAAAACCTTTCAACCAGAACATGCCATGAAAAGTGTCTTGAGACCTAAATAAAATAGAATCCCCAGGATAAAAATTAAAAGTATTGAGTCTAGAAATTGTTTTAATGGGGTTTTATAAACTTAGTCCAGAATTTGAATCATTTCCTAAAGAACAACTTATATAATAAGTGGTAGCATTATTCCTTGCAAATGTAGAAAGTAAGTAAACAAGAAATATATATTTTCTAGTACTCATAGTCAATTTTAAATGACCTACACTAATTAATAAAACTTAAATTATTCATTCTAATATACGCAAGTTGTGAAAAACAAAATAGTAACAGATTAATGATTCTCTGGAATTATTTAACCATTTGCCACGTTCCACTATTTATTAATGGTTCTGCTTGTTTAAATTTCAATTCTTTGGTTTCACCATTTTGAAGATTTAAAATTTTAACCCTTTCATTTCTTCCAGGCTTTTTTGCAACCATTACTGGAGAATGTTTTACAGGCTGTCCAGATTGATTCTTTTGAGCCATTTCGTTATTCATTCTTGTAGACTGAGCAACGTCTTCTCTACCTGCTTTTAATTTACTAAAGTCTTGTTTTGGTCTTGGATTATTTTCAGAGGAAAGTGTTTGTTCGTTAGGATCATGAAGTTGGGCCTTCATCAAAAAAGAAATAATATCTCTATTCATTTTATCCATCATAGACTGAAAAAGTTCGTAACCTTCCAATTTGTAAATTAAAAGAGGATCTTTCTGTTCGTACTGTGCGTGGTAAACACTTTGCTTAAGAAAATCCATTTCTCTTAAGTGCTCTTTCCACTCGTTGTCAATGAATGCGAGGGTGATGTTTCTCTCTAAAGCTTTGAGGGCTTCTAAGCCTTCCGTTTCATATACTTTACTAAGTTTTGCAACCACCTTCATGGCTCTTCTTCCATCTGTAAATGGAATCACAATATTATCTATTTTATCCGATTGGGTTTCGTGAATGTTTTTAATTACTGGAAAAATATTTGATTTTATATTTGCAGTTTTTCGTAAGTATTTTTCTTTAGCCTTTTTATATAAATCTTCTGTTAAAGTATTGGTGTCTTTTTCTAAAAATTCTTTTTCACTAAATGGAGACTCTATACCAAAGCTTGTTATCACATTGTAATTGAAATCTTCAAAATCAGAATTTTGTTGTGCATTTACAACTGTTATGTTGCAGATGTCGTAAATCATATTATCGATATCAAGGTCTAGCTTGTCCCCAAAGAGCGCATTTTTTCTTCTGTTATAAATAGCCGTTCTTTGACTATTCATTACATCGTCAAACTCCAATAATCTTTTTCTTATTCCAAAATTATTTTCTTCTACTTTCTTCTGGGCTCTTTCGATAGATTTCGTGATCATAGAGTGCTGAATTACTTCTCCTTCCTTATGGCCCATTCTATCCATCATTTTAGCAATTCTTTCTGAACCAAATAGTCTCATTAAATTATCTTCAAGAGAAACAAAAAACTGAGTAGAACCTGGATCGCCCTGTCTACCAGACCTTCCTCTAAGTTGTCTATCTACTCTTCTAGAATCGTGTCTTTCTGTCCCTATTATTGCTAGTCCACCTTGCTCTTTAACGCCTTCTCCAAGTTTAATGTCGGTTCCTCGACCAGCCATATTTGTTGCAATAGTTACTGTCCCTGGCTTTCCAGCTTCAGTAACTACTTCTGCTTCTTTTTGATGCAATTTTGCATTTAAAACCTGATGAGGTAATTTCTTTAACTTTAGCAATCTCGATAAAAGCTCTGATACTTCTACAGACGTGGTTCCAACTAGAACAGGTCTGCCATTGGAGCGGATTTTTTCAATTTCTTGAATAATTGCCTGGTACTTTTCTCTTGCAGTTTTATAAACTAAATCATTTTGATCGTCTCTTATCAATGGTTTGTTGGTTTTAACTGCAACAACATCTAATTTATAAATATCCCATAGTTCTTTTGCTTCAGTTTCTGCAGTACCAGTCATTCCCGCCAACTTGTGGTACATTCTAAAGTAGTTCTGAAGAGTAATAGTTGCATAGGTTTGAGAAGCAGCTTCCACTTTTACATTTTCCTTTGCCTCAATTGCTTGGTGAAGACCATCGGAATATCTTCTACCATCCATGATTCTTCCAGTTTGCTCATCAACAATCTTTACCTTATTCTCCATTACAACATATTCTACATCCTTTTCAAATAATGAATATGCTTTTAGGAGTTGATTCATGGAATGGATTCTCTCTGCTTTTATCGTATAATCAGACATCATCTGATCTTTCAATTCTACTCTTTTTTGAACATCTGGAGTCTTTTGTTCAATTTCAACAACTTTTGCACCTATATCTGGGAGAATATAAAATTCAGGATCGTTTTCACCAGAAATTAAATCAATTCCTTTTTCTGTTAAATCAATAGTGTTATTTTTTTCATCAATTACAAAATATAGCAATTCATCTGCTTTTGGCATTTCCTTGGCATTGTCTTGTAGATAAAAATTTTCTGTCTTTTGTAAGTGAATTTTAATTCCAGGTTCACTTAAGTATTTAATAAGAGCTTTGTTTTTTGGAAGTCCTCTGAAAGATCTAAAAAGAGACAAACATCCTTCTTCAAATAAAGCTTTTTGTTGTTTTTTATCTAATCCTTCTTGCTCAGATTTAGCAATTTTAGTTTTAGCCTCGTTTAAAAGAGTATTGATTAGTTTCTTTTGATAGGTAACAAGTTTTTCAACTTTGGGCTTTAGCGCAACATATTCTTGTTGGTCGCCTTTTGCTACAGGTCCAGAAATAATTAATGGTGTTCTAGCATCGTCAATTAATACAGAATCTACCTCATCAATAATAGCGTAATGATGCTTTCTCTGAACCAAACCATCGATTTCAGAAACCATATTGTCCCGCAAATAATCAAATCCAAATTCGTTATTGGTTCCAAACGTAATATCTGCATTGTAAGCTTTTTTTCTTTCTGGTGAATGGGGTTGATACAAATCTATACAGTCTACAGATAAGCCATGAAATTGGTACAATGGGCCCATCCATTGAGCATCTCTTTTTGCCAGATAATCATTCACAGTAATTACATGAACTCCTTTACCAACCAATGCATTTAAATAAACAGGCAAAGTAGCAACTAAAGTTTTACCCTCACCAGTCATCATTTCAGCAATTTTACCTTTGTGAAGAGCTGCACCACCCATAAGTTGAACATCGTAATGAACCATTGACCATTCGACTGTTGTTCCAGCTGCATCCCAATTATTTTTCCAAATTGCATGGTCTCCTTTGATATCGACAACATCTAATTTGTGAGAAAGTACTTGGTCATTTTCGTTTGCTATTACCTTTAAAAACCCATTTTCAGTCAACCTTCTTGCTGTTTCTTTAACAACAGCAAATGCCTCTGGCATAATATCTAAAAGTGTAGATTCTATTACTTCATTTTCTTGGATTTCAAGTGCATCAATTTTGTCGTAAATTGCTTCCTTTTGAGAAATATCTAAATCAGAGTTTGCTTTCTCTTTTAAATCTGCAATTTCTTTTTTAGTTGCATGGCATGAATTTTCCAGTATTTTCTTAAACTCTGAAGTTTTAGCTCTAAGCTCATCATCGCTAAGATTTATTAGTTTTTGAGAAAATTGATTGGTAGATTCGACAACAGGAAAAAGCTCGTCAAGATCTTTCTTGTTTTTATCACCAAATAATTTTTTTAGAATACCATCAAACATTATATCAATTTTCGGAAAACAAAAATAGGTGAATAGTTGGAATTATCATCAAGAATAATTCTAAAAAAAATAAAGAGTAAAGAAAAGGATGATTTAGTATTCGTCCTCGTTAAAGAAGAAATCATCTTTTGTTGGATAATCAGGCCAAATTTCTTCAATTGTATCATAAATTTCACCTTCGTCTTCAATTGCTTGAAGATTCTCAACAACTTCTAGTGGGGCGCCTGTCCTCATAGCAAAGTCAATTAGCTCATCTTTGGCGGCAGGCCAAGGAGCATCTTCTAAATATCTAGCAAGTTCTAAAGTCCAATACATAAAAAAGGTTATAAGAATTGGCAAAAGTAATTTTTTTAACGACTCTGCAAAGAATTTTCAAAAAAAATTAATTATTTATTAATATCGTTTTTGGTTGGAATCCATGGGTTTTCAGGAATCTTTAGATCAAATAATACTTTTCTAGCCATTACAAATAAAAAATCAGAAAGTCTATTTAAGTATTTAATTATAATTGGATTAACTTTTTGAATTTCTGCAGTTTCTATGGTTAACCTTTCGGCTCTTCTACAAACACATCTTGCCAGATGACAATAAGAGGATATTGAATGGCCTCCGGGCAAAATAAAATTTTTCATTTCTGGTAGAATTTCTTGCATATGATCGATAGACTTCTCCAACTCTAAAATAGGACCATCATCTAATTTTGGAAGATGTACCATCATTTTCTCATTGTCACCAGTAGCTAAATAGGATCCTATGGTAAATAATTCCTCTTGAATTTTGACCAGAATATCAACTTCTTTACTCTCCATATTATCTTTAATCAAACCAATCCAAGAATTTAACTCATCTACAGTGCCATAAGCTTGAATACTTAAATGGTGTTTTTTCACTCTTTCCCCACCAAACAATGAAGTTTCTCCTTGGTCTCCAGATTTTGTATAAATTTTCATATTAACTCTAATTCAAATTGATTTACAATTCCATTTAACACTTCCAGCAGTTCATCTTTAGACTCTAAAGTAACTAATTGTGTTCTAACTGGTTTAAAATTTGGAATGCCCTTAAAATAATTTGCATAATGTCTTCTCATTTCTACAATCCCTACCCTATCTCCTTTCCATCTAATACTAAAATCTAAATGCTCTTTTACAACTTTCACTCTCTCCTCAATTGAAGGCATAGCCAGTTTATTTCCTGTTTTTAAAAAATGCTTTATTTGATTAAAAAACCAAGGATTCCCAATACTTGCTCTTCCGATCATAATTCCATCCACTCCATAAGTATTCTTGTATCTCAAAGCTTTTTCTGGAGAATTAATGTCCCCATTTCCAAAGACAGGAATTTTCATTCTCGGGTTATTTTTAACTTCCGAAATTAAAGACCAATCGGCTTCCCCTTTATACATTTGGGAACGAGTTCTTCCATGAATTGATATTGCTTTAATCCCAACATCTTGTAACCGCTCTGCTGCATCTACAATATATTTTGAATTTTCATCCCATCCCAACCTAGTTTTAACTGTGACAGGAAGATTTGTAGAATTAACTATCTCTTTGGTCATTTCCACCATTTTAGGAATGTCCTTAAGAATTCCAGCACCTGCACCTTTACACGCAACTTTTTTAACTGGACATCCGTAGTTAATATCTATTATATCTGGATTTGCTTTTTGGCACATTTCAGTTGCTTTTCTCATAGAAGATATTTCCGAACCAAAAATCTGAATCCCAATAGGTCTTTCGTACTCAAAAATATCTAATTTCTGAATACTTTTAGCAGCATCTCTGATAAGCCCTTCTGAGGAGATGAATTCTGTATACATCATATCAGCACCATGTTTCTTACACAAAGCTCTAAAGGGTGGGTCGCTTACATCCTCCATTGGGGCTAGCAAAAGTGGGAAATCACCCAAAGATATGTTACCTATTTTAACCATAATTTTTTTGCAAAGTTATGTATTAACAACTAATTACTATATTTCGACATGAAAAATATAGAATTGCTTCCAGTTAGAAATTATATTGGTTTGTTTTTTTTATCAATTACTATTGTTTTAATTGTGAAAATAGTATTCAATATGCTAGCGTTAGGATTTATTGATTCAATTTGGGATCTAAGTAGTATTCAAATTTTTAATGACCTTAATAGCAAGGAATTCAAATTTATTTACGCACATAAAGCATTGGCTTTTTTTGATCAACTTGGAACATTTCTTGTGCCGTCTTATATTTTTTTATTTCTTCTTAAAACTTTTTCTCTCCATTACAGGACGCCTAACAAAAATGACCTAATAAAATGTTTAATGTACTTTATTGTTTTGTTAGGGTTTGCCCAACTTTTTTTAATAATATCTACTTTTGTAGGCTATGACTTTTTACCAATTGAAATAAAAAGCTTCCTAAAAGAACAACAAGATTTTAATACCAAAATTCAAGAAGGATTTATATCAAAAAGTTTTAGAAGTTTTTTATTTAATATTTTATTGCTCTCAATACTACCTGCAATTGGAGAAGAATTATTTTTCAGAGGCATTTTACAAAAAATATGCATTGGAATTTTTAAAAATAATATTGCCGGGATTGGAGTTACCTCCTTGGTTTTTGGAATGCTACATTTTCAAATTGAAAATTTACTCTCTATAGTATTTGCAAGTATTTTATTGGGACTGATTTACGACTACAGCAAAAATATCTTTCTTACTATCTTATTACATTTTGGATTCAACTTTTTTTCGTTGGTAAGCATGCAAGGGCTAAAAATGGAATTAATTTCCGAAAGTAATCTTGAAATTTTTTCTAATTATATAATAATACCTATTAGTATTGGAATACTAACATATTTAATAGTTAAGAAAATATTTTGGAAGAAAGATTTATTTCTCTCTGTTGACTGAATAAACAACTTTGAAAGCTTCTGCTTCTTTAAGTTCGTCGTGAACTTTTCTAACAATTCTCATTTCAGTTTTTTTATCCACCTTAAAGACATTAAAAAATCGAGAGCCCCAAACCTGCGAGTATTCAGGGTTTTTTCTGAGCTCTGTTAAGTAATCTTTAATTTCTGAATAGTCGTTGATTAAATCATCGTCTAATTGAACTCTAAAATCGTCTACTTTTCCTGGAACTCTTCCAATCCAAAAATAAGAAGCTTTAATATTTTTTTCTAAATCAATAGTTTCTTTAATTGCAACTTTATCAATCTCTAATTTTTTAGACTCCTTTTCTTTAAAAACTGTAGTTACCATAAAAAAGAAGAGCAACATAAATACAATATCAGGCAATGCTGCGGTTGATATAGCTGGATCCTTTCTTTTTTTACCTTTTGAAAATTTAGACATAATAACTTTTATTGAACTGATCTATTTTTTTCTTTCATTATCTTTTTAGGATAAACCTGTCGAATTGCAGAAATCTTCTGTTTATCACTCTCCACTTTGTCGTTCAATCTTTCAAAAGAAACACCAAATTTATCTTGACACAAACTGTCTCTTAAAGAATTAAGTCCTTGCATAATCTGATCTAAAACACTCATATATGTTACATAAGTAGTAGAATTATCAAGCTGAATAGATACCGTTGCATTGTTTGGCAGTGTTTGAAATCCTCCTCCAAAAGCAATACAAGCATCTAGTCTTTTTTTCCATGCATCTTGTTCTATTTTAAATAATGGAGCATCTGGATAAACGTTTAATGCATTTTCTAAAGACTCTAAAGTATCTTCACAAATTTTTCTAGTTACTTCAATATAAGATGGCTGGTTAGGGGTGCCGACTTTATGTTGGTAAAACTTTTTTACAGCATTTTGGATATCAGTAATCTCAGCGAATTCACCTTCAATTCCAATTTTATCATTTTTGTTTGCCATAATTTGTAGAACATTTCTTTCGTTTAAAAGAAATTCAACATCTGACTTTTGTGGCAATCTTTCTTCATGAACTTGAGGCAAGTTCATTGTAGTGGTAATAAGAAAGAAAATCAAAAGCAGGAAAGCAATATCTGCCATCGATCCAGCATTAATTTCTTCAACCTCTCTTTTAGCCATTACTTAATAAATTTAACTAGAGAACCACCAATCCATCCAAGAATTGCAACAGATGTCAAAACAATGGTAGCGTTAATTGCGGTACTTGCCAATTTCATGTCAGAACCACTATCTCCTTCTGAAAATAAATATATAAGAACCATGAAAACTGTAAATATCCCTATCCCAGCAAGAGTCCTAATGGCTTTTTTGGGGTCAATAAAATAAAGATATCCAAAGGCTGCCACAACTAATCCTACTGCAAGATATATAATGAACATCGAGAAATTAATTAACGTGGATACATCACTCCAAAGAGTTTTTTCTTTTTCTAAAGAAATTTCTGAAGTCCTGTTAGACAAATGGGCGTTCAGTTCACTAGCCGTCATTTCATTTGCCAACCCCTGACTTTTAGCCTCCACAATTGCCCATTGCTTTTGTTGTTCATAACTCATTTCTGCAGGATTGTCATCGTTCATAACCCAAACAGTGAAGAGTATACCAAAGAAAACAATAGAGTAAGTTACTATTTTAGTAATTAAGTTTTGTTTGTTATTTTCCATTTCTAGAAGCTAGATTAAAAATTATTTTCCCAAGTTATGCTTTACCAATACGTCAATTAAAGAAATTGAGGCATCTTCCATTTGATTTACTAAAGAATCTATTTTTGAAACTATATAGTTGTAAAAAATTTGAAGGATAATGGCCACAATCAAACCAGAAACAGTAGTAATTAAGGCAACTTTTATACCTCCTGCTAACTCGTCTGGTTTTGCTTCACCTTTTAGTTCAATTATATCAAAAGCCTGAATCATTCCAATAACAGTTCCCATAAAACCTAACATAGGTGCAAGTGCAATAAATAAACCTATCCATGAAAGACCTCTTTCTAATAATCCCATTTGAACTCCTCCATAGGCGATTACAGATTTCTCTACCATTTCAACACCTTCAGAACTTCTCTCTAAACCTTGTAGAAAAATACTAGCTACTGGGCCACGAGTATTTCTACAAACTTCCTTTGCAGCCTCAACACCACCATTAGAAAGAGCATTTTCTATATCTTCTAATAATTGTTTTGAATTTGTAGTAGCAAGATTTAAATAAATAATTCTTTCAATTGAAAGTGCTAGCCCTAAAATTAATGCAATCAAAACAAAGGACATAAAAAGAGGCCCCCCTTCAATAAACTTTAATTTTAATGCTTGTGAGACAGAAGTATCTTCTTCGGGAATAGTTTCCGATTCTAATTCGCTTTTTTCTGGCTCCTGTACTTCAACGGTTTCAGACTCAATAACTTCTTCAACTAATGAAGAATCCGATGTTTCGCTCATTTCTTGAACTGTGTCTGTATTTACAGCTTCCACAGAATCATTCTGTGCTGATAAGGGATTTAAAATAATTAATCCTAAAAATCCTAAAATAAAAATTACTTTTTTCATGTTAAATTTATATGACTTGTTTTAAGTTTTGACTTTTGAATTGGCCAAATTACAAAAAAATATAGCTTTTTTATTAAAATAATATTTAATCTTATTCAAAAAATAATTATTCTGTAATCTCGCCAGCAATATCAGATAACAAAAATTCTTCAAATTTATCTTTATCAGATGGATATTTTTTAATTAATAACATAGATTTTACAATAACAGTTTCTAAAGTCATGTCCTTAACACCAATAACACCCGCTTTTTTAAGCTGCATTCCTGTTTCATACTTTTCTTGTTCTACATTTCCAGCTTTACATTGGCTAACATTAAGGAAAATTTTTTCGGAGGAATTTAAAAACTCCACGAGTTCGTTTTCTAGTGGTAGATTACCAGAACCATAGCTCATTAAAACTACAACTTTTGAAGAATTACTACTTATTAATTTTATTACATTATTAATGAGGATTCCAGGGTAAAAAAACACAATATTAATACTTGGATCAAACCCTTTTTCATAATTTAATTTCTTTTCCCTTTTTTTAAGTAAATAATTAAGATTAAAATTTATTTCCACCCCTACATCCGCTAAAGAAGGATAATTAAAAGATTTGAAAGCGTCAAAATGATCTGAACTAACTTTGGTTGTTCTGTTGCCTCTAAATAATTGGTTTTCAAAATAGATGGCTACCTCTTTAACTACTGAAAAATTATTCTGTTTCATAGAAGCAATTTCTATTGCTGTTATAAGATTTTCCTTGCCGTCTGTCCTTACTTGTCCAAGAGGAAGTTGTGAGCCAGTTAAAATTATTGGCTTTGTTAAGTTTTGAAACATTAAACTTAAAGCGCTAGCAGTATAAGACATTGTGTCGGTACCGTGTAATACTACAAACCCGTCAAAATAATCGTAATTTTTAAATATTTTGTCTCCAATTTGGATCCAGGTTTCAAAGCTCATATTGGAAGAGTCGAGTGGATTTTCAAAAGATATAGTTTCAATTAAACAGTTTAATTTATTAAGCTCTGGAACTTCACTTGTTATCTGATCAAAATCAAAGGGCTTTAGAGATAATTCTAAGGGATTTTCAATCATTCCTATTGTTCCACCTGTATATAATAAAAGTACCTTGGATTTTTTCATAAAACAAAAATTGGAAATATAACTAGTAGCCCATCTAATACAAATAAATAATAAAATTCACTTTTTATTTTTAAAGATGGAAATAAAGCTATGTTAGTCATTATCATAAAAAAACAAAGTAGGTAATTGGAATGGTAAAATGCGAAAAAAGATAAAAATAAAATACTAAGCTGAGAAATAATAAAAGCTACTTTAGATCCTGTAAATTGAGGTATTGTATAAATCTTTTTTTTGTCTATTGTTATATCTCTTATGTCGAAGGGTATTGTAATTGCAAATACATATATAAAAATAATGAAAGTAATATTCCAGTTAAAAATACCGCTAGAAACTAGTTGAGGTAAAGCACAGCATGTCCAGGTCCAACATAAAGAAATAATTAAGATTTTAAAAAATGGAATGTTTCTAATCTGTATTTTATTAGAAAATGCATTTCTATAAAAAAAAACTAAACCAAAAAATGGAATAGAAAGAATAATTAAATAAATATTCATAATGTAAAATGAAAGAAATACAGAAATTAAAAAAGAAAAAAAAACTATCCACTTAATAAGTTTTTTATTCAATTGACACCAAAGAATTTGATTAGAACGGTGATTGTGAATTTCTCTCTTTGAAATGTTTTGCAAGCTATATCCAAACAAAGTGGAAAAGAAAACCAGCATTATTACTAGGAAATTTACATCTGATTCTATAAAAAAATAGGTGCTTAAGACAACTCCAATAGCACCTAATGAAATCCAAACATTAGAAAAAACAATAAATTCTATTATTTTTTTTAATTGCAAGAACTAGTTGCTAAAATATTATTTGCAATAACTGCAATTACAACCCCTAAAACACTTCCTGAAGAAGACCCAATATAGTTTTTGGTATTTTTAACAGAGTGGAACCCTTTTTTATATTCATTTTCTAAACTAGCTTGCTCCTTCAACTCTTCTTCTTTAAGGTTTTTTGTTCTTTTTATTAAAGTACTAATAACTACAGCAGCTATAACCAATCCAGAATTAGATTTATTGAATATCCCGCCTTGATAGCTGTCCAAAACACCTATTGAAATTCCTGAAATCATACCAAGTTTTAAATGTTTTATTGGGCGGTATGCATCTTTTGCTTCTCTCTTACACAAAACATATTGTTCCATATGTTCTTTAGACAAAATATTTCCAATAGATGAATTAGGAACATAGATCCAGTTTTTGTTTAGAGTTTGTGTACTGTAAAAAAGTATATCTGTGTTTGGATAAATTTTAAATTTCCATATATCTCTTTCGTTTTTTTTCAGGTAACCAGCTAAGTGATCTTCTTTGATTTCAAGTAACTTATTATTTACAGTGTCCCCTGAGAGAAGATGAATTGTTATGTCTTGTAAGTCACTATTTTTATCTTGTGCATTAAATTGAAAATTTAAAAAAAAGAAGGGGAAAAAAAGAATTAATAGATTTTGTATTTTTTTGTTCATAAAATAAAATTAAACAATT
>CALKFX010000126.1 GCA_938084875.1 uncultured Flavobacteriales bacterium
AGATCTTTCTTGGTTTTAACTTTTATTAGACTGCTTTTATTTGGAAGATTTCTTATAACTAATGGCCTTACTTTATAATCTTTAAAGTACAAATCTGAAATAGATTCATTTACAGTAAAAACATACTTTAATTTTGGGAAGATAAAACTCTCTATAGAAGACCAAACTTTTTGAACAAAATATCTGTTTTGAATTTCTGGCACCCCCAAAAAATACTCATGAGAATCGTAAACTAGCTTTTTTTTGAAAATAAATGCAGTAAGCCACATTGGAAGCAATGTATCCAAGTCGTTGGAATGGTAAATATCAAATCTTCTGTATAAAAGAAAAAAAAACAATCTTAAATTATATTCCATATAAAACAATGCGCCTTTATTAAAAATTAGTTTGAAGCGAATTGTTTTATAGGGTCTTTTGATGTTTAGAGAATGTTGCAATTGCCTGCCAACCAAAGTTATATTAAAATTATTTTTGGTTAGCGTTTCACACACTTTCTTAACCCGCTGATCATTAGCCAAGTCATTTGTTACAGAAATTATTACTTTTTTAATAGCGTAGTAAATTAAAGTATTACTAAAGTATGTAATATTGTTTTAAGGACAAGCATATTAAAATCCAAGAAAATATAATTAGGTTTGTCTAGATGAATATTATTGAAAATTATCCATTATTAAAGCTAAATACATTTGGAATAGATGTTAAAGCTAAATATTTCGTATCTATAAATACAGTTAATGAATTAATAGAACTAACAAAAACTAAAGTGTTTAAGGACTTGCGGTTACTTATTCTAGGGGGTGGAAGTAATATTCTTTTCACAAAAGATTTTGATGGGCTAGTAATATTAAATAATATAAATGGAAAAGAAATTATTGACCAAACCCAACAGTCTATTTTTTTAAAGATTGGTGCTGGAGAGAATTGGCACGAATTGGTTATGTACACTGTAGATAACGGATGGGGAGGAATTGAAAACCTAAGTTTAATTCCAGGAAATACTGGAACTGCTCCAATGCAAAATATTGGTGCCTATGGAGTAGAAATTAAAGAAACATTTGTAGAGCTTGAGGCATTGGAAATTTCATCTGGAAAGATTATTAAGTTTAATAATTCTGATTGTGAATTTGGATACAGAGAGAGTATATTTAAAAACAAGATAAAAAATCAATATATTATTCTTAATATCACTCTTGAACTAAAGAAAAATCCTGTATTAAATATTAATTATGGGGATGTTAAAGCAATATTAGAAAGTCAAAATATAAAGAATCCAGCTATCAAAGAAGTAAGTAATGCTATTATTAGCATACGACAAAGTAAGCTTCCCGATCCAAAAAAAATTGGAAATAGTGGGAGTTTTTTTAAAAACCCGATTGTTAGTTTAAATCAACTTGAATTTATAAAGAAAAAATATCCAAATGTTGTAAACTACGAAATCAACGAAAATGAGTTTAAAATTGCAGCAGGGTGGATGATAGAAAAAGCAGGGTGGAAAGGCAGGAAATTTAACAACTATGGAGTTCACGAAAAACAAGCTCTTGTATTAGTCAATTACGGTCTTGCAAATGGAATGGAAATATTAAATTTGTCAGAAGAAATTATTTTAGATATAAAAGACAAGTTTGGAATAACACTTGAAAGAGAAGTTAATATTATTTAGCTACAGCAAGCATAATATTAGTTGATTTCTCATTCAAAACAGCAAAATAAGATGGTCCCTTAGAATTTGGGTTAAGCTGATTTGGGAAAAAAGCATACTTTTCAGAATCCTTCCCTGGAAAATTGATGGAATTAATATATTCCTGAGCAACTCCAGCCAATGTGAACTCTACATGTTTAGTCCCACAATAATTTAAAATTCCATACTCAGCTGGAACTCCTTTTCTCAAACTCAAATTTTGCAAATCGTTGTAGAAGTATTTTTTGAAATTGTAAGAATTAACTGAAAAGGTACCAATGAAACTTAAATCTTTGTGCTTTTGATTTAAAGAAACTGGACTTCCCCATATGAAATTACCATTTTTGTTAAATTTCACAACAAAAAACCCACTAGACACCCAGTAAGTTTCTTGTTTAATAGTAGCTTTTGATATGTTTTGTGACAATAAATAATAGTTGCCGATACTATCTAGGCTAAAATCAGTAATTATAAATCTGTCTAATCCAAAACCACTTTCCTTTATTTCTTTTGAAGACTTGAAAGCTCTTACAATATTTTCAGTTAATGAATATTGATTTTTATGAATCAAGTTTAAATCCTCATCGTATCTTAGAAGAAAGAATCCTTCGAAATTAAACCGAATAGGGGAAGAGTAAAAACCAGAAATAACTAGCTCATCTTTGGAGTTAAAAAAATAATCTAATGCTGCTATTTTTCTATTATTTAATTTTATTTGAACTTCAGAAATTATGTCTTGACCTAGTTTGTAGATGTAAAAATTGTTTCCTTTTTTCCAAAATTTCTTAAGTAGGTAAACAACTCCGTTATTAGATAATAAAATCTTATTGTCTCTCTTAGAAGTAAATAATAAATCTAATTTATTGTATACCTCCTTAACAATATTCAGTTTATTATCAATGGTAATTGTTCTTATATCTTCCTGCTTGCCATTTTGATATGGGAGTTCTACAAGAAAATGAAATTTATTTTCGAAGATCTTTTCACCAAGAATATAATTGGAGGGATATCCAGACTTGTTTTTTTCAGTAAATAAGTTTTTAGGGGGCTGAAAGTTAGAAGTAATATCTAATACTCTGCATTTTAAAATGGTTTCAACACCATTGTTTAAAGAAGTGAAAAGATAGATTTCATCAAAAATGTGTCTTATGCCAAGAAAATTTTCGTCCTTTAATAAAACATTGAAGTGATTTACATCGTCTAGATGGCTGTCAAAAATATTTACTTTTAAATCACAAGATGTAGAATTTATTTTTTTTTGAAAAAGAATATTATTGGAATTGTAACTAATACAAGAATATGGTTTGTAGTCTTTAGAATAAGGAAAATGTTGGGAAAAACTAAGATTCAGTTTTTGTGATGACCCAAATAAAACCATGAAACTAAATAATATGAAGAAAGATATTTTTACTCTAGAGATCAAAATTTATTTATATCCCAAAGTAAGACAAACTCTAAATAAATAACAATTAATATTTAAGTAATCTTTTAAGGATAAACTCTTTATACTCTGAATCATTAGATTTTTCAATTACCTCATTGATAAATCCTAACGTCATTAACTCTAAAGATTTTTTTACACTTAATCCTCTAGATCTTAAATAAAATAATGCTTCCTCATCAAATCTACCAGTAGTTGAACCATGACTACATCTTACATCATCTGCATAAATTTCTAGTTCTGGCTTAGAATAAATCTTGGATTCATCATCTAAAAGAATATTATTATTTTTTTGAAATGCTTCAATTTTTTGAGCATCTTGATGGACAATAACTTTTCCATTAAATACCCCCACACCACTTTCTTTAATTACCCCTTTGTAATTTTCGAATGATTTACAATCTGCAACAAAATGATTAATAGTCGTATGGTTGTCAAAATGTTGTTTTTCTGTAGGTGCGAAAACTCCATTAAGTTCACTATGGCAATTCTTCCCATTTACATTATTGAAAACATCATTTCTTAGAATAACACCCGATGCAGAAAAAGTATTCATAATGAATTTACTATCATGATTTTGATCTATAAACTCATTACAAAAATTGAAATTTTGATTAAGATCTTGGAATTTATCAATAGTTAAAGAGCTATTAATTTTCATAGTCACCTCATTTCGGTGATTGATAAAGCCGTCTTTACTATTAGAACTTCCTAAAAAATACTGTCTTATATGAAGCTTGGAATTTTCAAAAACATCAATATTAAATTGGGTATTGGAAATACAATTATCATCGGAAATAATATTCACAAAATTTATAGGCTCATTTATACTAATATTGGGTTTTATTTTTAAAACTACTTTTTCAGTTAAAAAACTTGCGTTAAGATTATTGAAATAATCTTTTTGGGTTGGTTCTTGAGAATTGTTATCAATATCAGCACCATTGAGAAATAACAATTCAATTTCCTTTAAATCTATAATATTGGATAAGCTAGAATTATATTTTCCATTTTCCAATACAATTACAAGTCCTTCAATTTTTGGAAGACCTAGAGAGCTAAGATGCTCAGTTTTAAAATTAAATTGATTGTGAAAATTAATTTTCTTTAGAGCTCTTAACGGAGTGTATTTCCATCTTTCGTCTTTTCTATTTGGAAAAGAGCCTAGAGTTAAATCATCTAAATCTAATTTAGAATTTTCCTTTAGAAATGAATTATGAGTTAGATTTTTAATAATCAATTGGATAACTTTAATAGAGTTTTAAATATTTTCACCAGTTTTTAACCAATCGTATCCTTTTATTTCTAACTCTAGTGCTAAAGATTTATCGCCTGATTTTATGATTTTTCCCTCGTTTAAAACATGGACAAAATCTGGGACAATATAATCAAGTAGTCTTTGGTAATGAGTGATTACAACCGTGGCATTTTCTGAAGATTTAAGTTTATTAACTCCATTTGCTACAATTTTCAATGCATCGATGTCCAAACCTGAATCTGTTTCGTCTAAAATTGATAATTTAGGATCGAGCATTGCCATTTGAAAAATCTCATTTCTTTTCTTTTCACCACCTGAAAAACCTTCGTTTACTGATCTATTTTTAAGTTTATTATTTAAGCCTACAAGTTCTGATTTTTCGGCAACCATTTTCAAAAAATCTTTTGCGGGGATAGGATCTATTCCATAATACTTATTTCTTTCGTTAAGTGCAGTTCTTAAAAAATTAATATTGCTAACGCCAGGAATTTCAACTGGATACTGAAATGCTAAAAACATTCCTTTCCAAGATCTTTCCTCTGGACTCATTTCAGAAATCTCTTCTCCCAAAAAATTAATTGATCCATTGGTAACTTCATAATTTTTATTTCCAGCTAAGACAGACGAAAGTGTACTTTTTCCTGAACCGTTAGGGCCCATGATCGCATGAACTTCCCCCTTTTTAATTTTAAGATTTAATCCTTGAAGAATCTTTTGATTATCAATATTACACTCTAAATCTTTAATTTCTATTAGTATTTCACTCATGATTAAAATTTATCCTACAGAACCTTCTAAACTAATTTCTAATAATTTCTGGGCTTCGACTGCAAACTCCATTGGCAACTTATTTAAAACTTCTTTTGCATATCCGTTTACAATTAAACTAATTGCTTTTTCTTCACTAATTCCTCTTTGCATACAATAAAATAGTTGATCTTCTCCGATTTTAGAAGTGGTTGCTTCATGCTCAACGGTAGCTGTTGGATTCTCGCATTCGATATATGGAAAAGTATGTGCACCACATTGGTCAGTCATAAGTAGTGAATCACACTGAGAAAAGTTTCTTGAGTTTTTTGCTCCTTTCCCTATTTTTACCAAACCACGATAACTATTTTGACTTTTCCCTGAAGAAATACCTTTGGATATAATGGTGGATTTTGTGTTTTTTCCAATATGAATCATTTTAGTTCCTGTATCGGCCTGTTGAAAGTTGTTGGTAACTGCAACAGAATAAAATTCGCCAATAGAATGATCTCCTTTAAGAATACATGAAGG
>CALKFX010000127.1 GCA_938084875.1 uncultured Flavobacteriales bacterium
AAAAAACTTTATAGTTATATAGATTCAAATGGCTTGCCATTTAATTTTACAGACTTATATGGAAAAGTTTCTATTAATGGAACCACTGGAAGTAAAGTCAATTTTTTTGGATTTAGCTACAACGATAGAGTGAGATATAAAGCAGTTTCTGATCTAAATTGGAACTCTTGGGGAATTGGTTCTAATTTTGTTGTTGTTCCGGCTAGTTCACCAGTTCTAATAATGGGAAAATTTAATATTAGTGACTATAAAATCTCACTATCAGAACAAGACCCTATTAATCAAGGAGAAACATTAGAACCTAGAGAAAGTAGAATTAATGGATTTAATCTAGGATTTGATTTCAAATATTTTCTTGGTGAAAACGAAATTAAATACGGAATTGAAGTAAATGGATTTACTACAGATTTTAATTTCTTTAATAGTGTTGGCAGAAAAATTGAACAAAATAATAATACCACTGAGCTTGCGGGTTATGTTGATGCGAAAATTATTAAAGGACTTTTAGTAATTAATCCAAGTTTTAGGGCACAATACTATGCTTCCTTAAGAAACTTCTCTCCAGAACCTAGAATAGGTTTAAAATACAATATCTCAGAAAAATTCAGAATCAAAGCTGCATCGGGGGTTTATTCTCAAAATTTAATTTCTGCAAATTCTGACAGAGACGTTGTAAACTTATTTTATGGATTCTTATCTGGGCCTGATAATTTACAAGATTCTATTACACTGGATAATGGAAAAACAGTAGCAAGAAAGCATTCTCTTCAGAAAGCAACCCATGCAATTTTTGGATTTGAATGGGACTTAGCAAAGCACCTGACCTTAAATGTAGAAGGTTATTATAAGTGGTTTAACCAACTAAGTAACGTTAATAGAAATAAGTTATATGAAGAAAATGATGATGCGCCAGATGTTCTTAGAAAAGATTTTGTTATAGAGACTGGAGATGCTTATGGAACAGATTTTGTTCTAAAGTACAGCAATGATAAAACCTATTTATGGGCTGTGTATTCGCTAGGAAAAGTTTTAAGATGGGATGGTATTAGAACTTACTCGCCACTATTTGATCGAAGACACAATATAAACCTTGTAGGTACACAGAATTTTGGAGAGGGATGGGAAGTTAATGTTAGATGGAATTTTGGAAGTGGTCTTCCTTTTACTCAAACTCAAGGCTACTATCATTCAATAGATTACTCACAAGGAATAAATACCAATATTTCAACTGTTAATGACGATCAACTGGGAATTATCTATGCAGATTTAAATCAAGGAAGGTTATCTTCTTATCACAGGCTAGATATAGCTGTTAAAAAACATATAGAGTTGAGTAAAAACTCTACAGTGGATGTGACATTTAGCATGACAAATGTATACTCGAGAAAAAATATTTTTTACGTAGATAGAATAACTACTGAAAAAGTCTACCAGCTTCCACTTCTTCCTTCATTAGGTGCAAGTTGGAAATTTTAAGTTTTGTTTTTTTTTAAGATATTGGAATTAAATATTAACTTTAATTCCCGTATTAAAATCTACATACGGAATGCCATTATCATCTACTAAATATATTTTTGTAACTGGAGGAGTTACTTCTTCATTAGGAAAAGGAATTGTTTCAGCCTCTTTGGCTAAAATTTTACAATCGAGAGGTCTGAATGTTACCATTCAAAAATTAGATCCATACATAAATGTAGATCCTGGCACACTAAATCCTTACGAACATGGGGAATGCTATGTTACAGAAGACGGTGCTGAAACTGACTTAGATTTAGGTCATTATGAAAGGTTTCTAAATATTCAAACTTCACAAAATAACAATGTCACGACAGGAAAAATATACCAGTCTGTAATAAACCGTGAAAGAAATGGAGACTATTTGGGAAAAACTGTTCAAGTAATTCCACATATTACCAATGAAATAAAAGAACATATTTTAAAATTAGGTAAAGGGAAAGGTTACGATGTTGTAATTACGGAAATTGGGGGAACAGTTGGCGACATAGAATCACTTCCATTTATAGAATCTATAAGACAACTAAAGTGGGATTTAAATCAGGATGTTCTATTTATTCATTTAACACTAATCCCCTATTTATCAACCTCAGGAGAACTTAAAACTAAACCTACTCAACATTCTGTAAAGGCCCTTTTAGAATACGGAATACAGCCAGACATACTAGTTTGTCGAAGTGAGTACCATTTAGATGACTCCATTAGAAATAAGATTGCACTTTTTTGCAATGTTGAGAAAGAGTGTGTAATTGAGTCCATAGATGCAAAAACAATTTATGAGGTTCCTTTACTAATGCTTAAAGAAAAATTAGATACTGTTGTTTGTGAAAAACTAAAAATTAAGATAGAAAATAAACCAAGTTTAACAAAGTGGAAGAAATTTTTAAATAATTTATATAATCCAAAACAAAGTATTGATATAGCATTAATTGGAAAATATGTAGAACTTAAGGACTCCTATATTTCAATAGCTGAATCGTTAATACATGCAGGAGCAAGAAATAAAACTAAGGTGAACTTACATTGGTTACATTCATCAAAACTGGAAACCCAAGATTGTGAATCCGTTTTGAAAAATATTCATGGAATAATAGTAGCTCCAGGATTTGGCTCAAGAGGCATAGAAGGTAAAATTAAAGCTGTTCATTATGCCAGAACAAAAAAAATACCCTTTTTGGGAATTTGCTTAGGGATGCAGTGTGCAGTAGTTGAATTTGCAAGAAATGTTTTAAAAATGGAAAATGCCAATTCTATAGAAATTGATTCCGAAACAAAATTTCCAGTTATTAGCATAATGGAAGAGCAGAAAAAACTCAAAAAAATGGGAGGAACAATGCGACTTGGTGCTTACAAATGTGATATAGAAAAAGGAACATTACTGCACAATATTTACAAAAAAGAAACTATTTTAGAAAGACATAGACACAGATTTGAGTTTAATAATAAGTACGTAAAAGAATTCGAATCCAAAGGATTGATTTTTTCTGGGAAAAACTCAAAAAATCAACTTATGGAAACTATTGAAATCAAACACCATCCATGGTTTATTGGTGTTCAATACCATCCAGAATATAAAAGTACAGTAGAAAATCCACATCCGATATTTCTTGGGCTAATTGAAGCTGGATTAAAACAATCTCAATAATTTATTGATGTCTCCAGAAAAAATAGTTCATAAAATGATGAGTAATGATCTATTTAGCAAATGGCTGGGTATCGAAATCATTTCAATTAAAAAAGGATATTGTAAGTTAAGTTCAACTATTTCTAAAGAAATGACCAATGGATTTAATTTGGCTCATGGGGGGATTTGTTACAGTCTAGCAGATAGTTGTTTTGCATTTACTGCAAATTCATTGGGTAAAATTTCATTAACAAAAAGTGCAGAAATTAGGTACTTAAAAAAAGTAGAACTAAATGATACAATATTTGCAGAATGCAAACAAAATCAAAAAGACAGCAGTCTGTTTACAGTTAATATATTAAATCACAAGAAAGAAGAAATTGCTATTTTTAAAGGAATTGCACATTTTACAAATAAGGATTGGATTTAATATATACTACAAGTTTATTTTTGAACTAACTTTACGTAAAAACAACTATGAAATCAGCATATATTTTAGATGCAATAAGAACACCTATCGGTTCTTTTGGTGGTTCATTAAGTAATCTTAGAGCAGATGATTTAGCTACTGTTCCTTTGACAGCACTAATGAGAAGAAATCCTAAAGTAGACTGGGAACAAGTAGAAGATGTTATTTTAGGATGTGCTAATCAAGCTGGAGAAGACAATAGGAATATTGCTCGGATGGCTCTTCTGCTAGCCGGGTTGCCCTATAAAATAGGAGGAGAAACAATTAATAGACTTTGCTCATCAGGAATGGCTGCAACAATACATGCATATAGGTCTATTAGTTTGTCAGAAGGTGATTTATTTATTACAGGTGGAGTAGAACATATGACTAGAGGACCATTGGTTATTTCTAAAGCATCCAAAGCTTTTGGAAGAGATGTAGAGATGCATGACTCAAGTTTTGGATGGAGATTTATCAATCCTAAAATGAAAGAACTATATGGAATCGATGGTATGGGCCAAACTGCAGAAAATTTAGTAGACCTTTACAAAATATCAAGAGAAGACCAAGACTTTTTTGCCTATAATTCTCAAATAAAAGCCACAAAAGCTAAAGAAAATGGTAGACTAGCTGAAGAAATTTGTACTGTTAAAATTCCTCAAAGAAAAAAAGATGATTTAATATTTAGTTCTGATGAATTTATAAAACCACGTACTTCACTTGAAAAATTAAAAACTCTTAGACCTGCTTTTAGAAAAGAGAATGGAACTGTTACTGCAGGAAATTCTTCAGGATTAAATGATGGAGCTGCAGCTTTAATAATTGGAAGCGAAAGTGCAGCAAATAAGAACCATTTTACACCAATGGCAAGAATAGTAGGTGCTGCAGTTGCAGGAGTTGAACCAAGAATTATGGGAATAGGACCGGTTGAAGCAAGTAAAAAAGTTTTAAAAAGAACTGGTTTATCCCTTGATCAAATGGATATAATTGAAATTAATGAGGCATTTTCTGCTCAAAGCTTAGCTTGTACAAGAGCTATGAATTTAGAGGATAGTGACCCTAGAATTAATCCAAACGGAGGAGCCATAGCTATTGGTCATCCATTAGGAATGACGGGAGCACGATTATTACAAACTGCAGCAATTGAACTTCAGAAACAGAAAAAAAAATATGCTTTGGTAACCATGTGTATTGGAGTTGGGCAGGGTTATGCAACTATAATTGAAAAACCGTAAAAATGATTTTTGAATTTAACGGGATAAAACCTGTAATTGACCCAAGTTCGTTTATTCATCCTCAGGCAAATGTTACAGGAAATGTGGTCATTGGAAAAAATGTGTATGTTGGTCCCGGAGCTGCAATTCGAGGAGATTTTGGAAAAGTAATTATAAAAGACGGAGCCAATGTTCAAGAAAATTGTACTATTCATATGTTCCCAGGTGTAACAGTTACTATTAATGAAGGTGCACACTTAGGTCATGGTTGTATAATTCATGGTGCAACTATTGGATGTAATTCACTAATTGGAATGAATGCAGTTATTTTAGACGATGCAATAATTGGAAAGGAATGTATTGTAGGTGCATTAACGTTGGTTAAAAGTGAGATGGTTGTTGCTGACAGAAAAGTAATTGTTGGCAACCCAGGTAAGATAACCAAGGATGTTAGTGAGGAAATGATTGCCTGGAAATCGGAAGGAACAAAAATATATCAAAGTTTACCTATGGACTGTCACAGTTCTCTAAAAGAGACTAAACCTTTAACTAAACCGATTAAAAAAAACGAAAATTATTCTAACAAATACAAGACTTGGAAGAAGACCAAAAACTAAATCATTTAGTTAAAGCTAAATTACAAGAAATTATTTTCTTTCATCCATTCATCGTTGTACATTTTACCAACATATCTACTTCCTGAATCGTGAAGTAAAACTACAACTACATCCTCTTTCTTAAAATGCTTTTCTAACTGAATTACACCTCTAACCGCTGCGCCACAAGAATTTCCTGCAAAAATACCTTCTTCGCGAGCTAGTTTTCTTGTGTATATAGCAGCGTCTTTATCTGTAACTTTTTCAAAATTGTCAATTACATCAAAATTTACATTTTCGGGAAGAATATCTTCACCTATGCCCTCAGTTATATAAGGAAAAATTTCATTTTCATCAAAAACTCCAGTTTCGTGGTATTTTTTAAAAACTGAACCATAGGTGTCAATTCCCCAAATTTTAATTGCTGGATTTTTTTCTTTTAAATACTTTCCAACTCCAGAAATTGTTCCTCCAGTTCCAACCCCAACAACAAAGTGAGTGATTTTTCCGTTGGTTTGATTCCAAATTTCAGGTCCAGTTTGTTGATAATGAGCAATAGAATTTGAAGGATTGTCGTATTGATTAACATACCAGGAATTGGGTGTTTCCTGAGCAATTCTTTTAGAAGTTGAATAATAAGACCTCGGATCTTCAGGAGCAACATTGGTTGGACAAACTACTACTTCTGCACCTACTGCACGTAGTATATCAAATTTCTCTTTTGACTGTTTGTCGGTGGAAACGCAAATTAGCTGATATCCTTTTACTATAGCTGCTAATGCAAGACCCATGCCTGTATTTCCAGAGGTTCCTTCTACAATGGTTCCTCCAGGTTTTAATCTACCGTCTTGTTCTGCATCCTCCACCATCTTTAGTGCCATTCTATCTTTTACAGAACTTCCAGGATTAAAAAATTCAACCTTAGCCAAAACAGTAGCCTCAATTTCTTTAGTAATATTATTAAGTCTAACAAGAGGGGTATTGCCAATTGTTTCGAGAATATTTTTTGCGTATTGCATTATCTATTAAATTAGATTGTAAAGGAACAAAATATTTAAGGAAATAGCTCTATAAAAAAACAATAGAGTATATATGAATAGAAAGTAAGTTATTATTACTGACCTAATAAGTCGCGAGCTTCTTTAGATGTAATAATATTGTTTTTGAATTCTCCAACAACAAAACAGTCTATTAATCCATTTGCAACTAATTTTTTTCTGAATTTTAATGCATTGGAATAATCCATGAAGTCGCCCATGTAATACTTAGTATAACCTTGACCAGCATTGGTTATAGCCTTTACATTCCCTAATTTTTTAAAGTTATCTAGTATATCATCTGGCACTTTTTCTTTAAAGGCTCCTACTTGAATCTTAAAACGAACCATTTCAGAGTTTATTGGATTTTCAGAGGGAGTGGAAGATAATTCAAGATTTTCAGAAAAGTCTTTCTTAACTTCAAAGCCAGCTTCTTTTAAAGTTATTCTTTTACCATTTTGGAATGCAACAATAAAAGCATCGTTATAACCTGTAAGAGTTAGATCAACTTTATGAGATGCAGCTTTGGACTTATCTGTGTATGACCCTGAGAAAAACCTGTAAAGACCGTCATCTCCTTTTATACCAACTACATTAGGAATATCTTTAAAGATGGACTTTTTAATTTTCCTGTTAAAAGCCCCTATTTGAACTCTAAAAGTTGGCGAATTATCGTTGGGTTCGATTACTGGAACAAATTCACCTGAACTTTTATTTTTAGTTGAATTATTCGCCGTAGATACAGGTGTGTTCATTATTTGATCTACTTCTTCTTTCTCTAAAGCAGTGATTTCATCATCTGATGAAATTTCAACAATTCCCTGAACGTTAACATTATTTTCTTCCAACTCCTTTATTTTGGCAGTTAATTCGTCTTGATCATACCCTCCTAGAACATACATAATAGAATCACCTGACTCCTTAACTTGAAAATCTCTATCCGCTAATTTCTCCCAAAGTTCTTCAGAAGAAACCCCCTTGACATCTGAGCCAATTACTATAAATAATTCTTTTTCTTGCTTTTCAACTGGTTTTTCTACAGAGTTAGCGTTAATTATTTCATCAATTGTCAACTTGGATCTAATTGGTCCTGCATAAGATATATTATAAATAGTATCCCACTCTGAAAACTCCCCAGTAGAATCTCTATATTTTCTGTAAGCCAGCATAAAGTCGTCTTCAGTCATGGTAACTCCATCGTCATTTACAATAACACCTTCATAAGTAAGTAATTCCTTGTCTTTTGAATTAATTACACCATCAAAATCATCGTCTAATGGACATCCAAACTGGTCTACAGGAGTGTTTGGAGGAGTTTTGGCACAAAAATCAATATGATCCACTACACTATCTCCATCCGAATCTATAGTGTCTTGTAAAAGTAAATTCATTGATATTTCATCCATTAAAGGGTCAAGGGGTGGTTCTTCTTTTTTTGCATTGAAGTCGTAAGCAACAGCAATATGAGTAAAGAGTAAATTGTCTTTCCCAAAACCTAATGGGAAATTTCCAGAGTTATTAATCCCATCCATATAATCAGTTGAAGTAAAATGAATTGCACTACCTACTCTAAATTTAATTTTATTTCCTATGTGTACATGGGCTCCAATTTCTAATGGCAAACCAAGTGCATATTTATTTTTTGGTTGATCGTCAGAAAAAATACTCACATCACTATCGTAAGCGTTGGATGCATCATTTGGATCTGTATCCACTTCAGAATTATATTCAATAGATTCTATTCCTAAATGTATGTACGGCTCTACAATATGTCCTTTTTTAAGTAATTGGTTAAAATTATAATTGAAAGTAATTCCACCTGATTTTACAGAGGAACGAAATAAAAGACCATTTGGAGTTGGGTGTAATGGGCTTTCTGCAGTTTGGTTTACACTTGTACTTCCAAGCATTGCATAGAATGCAACATCTAAATAATCGTTGATAGGATTTACTAATCTAAGTGTGTATGAAAAGCCTCCTTGAAAAGGAGCCCTATTAATTCTATCTTTTCCAGGAATTGTGTCACCAATATCACCAAAAAAGGACAACGTTCCTATACCAATAGATATAATTGGTTTATACAATTCTTCTTCATTGGAAACTGATTGAGATTTTTTGGTTTTTCTGGCATAATCTTCCCAATAATTTTTTTGTTTTAACTCCAAATTTCTTGGATTAATTAAACTTCTGTTATTGTTATTTAATTTAATAGTGTCTTTTGAATCAAGAATTACAGCAGAGGAATCTAATTTTTGAGCATTAAAATAGTTGCAAAAAAATAAAATACTTATAATAACTAATAAATGTTTTCTTTCCATAAAGCAAGCTCCTATACGTGAAATATTTACAATAGGTTACTCAAATATACGTCATAATTAAATAGTTTATTATTAAAATAAAATTACACTCTAAAAAAGTAATGCTTATTTTTACAGAAATAAAAGAAATTAATGGAGGATAATAATGGATACGTTAGAATAAATGTAGATGAGAATGGGATTGGCACAATAGAATTTTATCACCCACAAAGCAATTCTCTTCCAGGTGAAGTTCTATCTAAAATTGCCAAAACTATTACTGAAGCAAGTTCTAATGAAGAAATAAAAGTAATTGTTCTTAAATCCGGTGGTAATCGAACTTTTTGTGCTGGTGCAAGTTTTGAGGAGCTAATAAAAATTGAAAATATAAAATCTGGAATTGAATTTTTCTCTGGCTTTGCCAATATTATAAATGCATGCAGAAAATGTACAAAAATAATTATTGGAAGAGTGCAGGGAAAAGCAGTTGGAGGAGGTGTTGGAATTGCTAGTGCTGTTGATTACTGTTTTGCTACTAAACTTGCATCCATTAAATTAAGTGAATTGGCCTTGGGAATTGGCCCTTTTGTTGTTGGACCAGCTGTGGAAAGAAAAGTTGGGTTATCCGCCCTAAGCGCACTTGCAATTAATGCAGACAAATGGTTCGATGCAAATTGGGGTCTACAAAAGGGACTATATTCTGAAATATTTCAGGATAGTGAATCGATGGATAAAGCAATTTATCAATTAGCTTTTAAACTTTCTAAATCTCACCAAGAGGCTACTAAAAAATTAAAAAAAGTATTTTGGAAAGGAACAGAGGATTGGAACGAATTACTTTCCAAAAGAGCGAAAATATCAGGTGAATTAATTCTTTCTGAGTTCTCTAAAAGCGCAATTAAAAAAATCCAAAATAAATAAACCTGTGGAAATTTACCAAGGTACTATTAGGAGTTTCTTTCAAGAATTCAAAAACATTTTCTCAGGAAAAAAAATTTATCTAATTGTTGATGAAAATACCTTTCAGCATATAAATTATTTGGAAGAAAATTTTTCAGTTACTTCTACACATTTGAAATTAGAAAGCGGAGAAAAGAACAAAACTTTTAATAGTGTTTTAAAAATATGGGACTTTTTAAATTGTAATAATGTAAAAAGTTGCGACCTATTATTTATCCTTGGTGGAGGGATGCTCACCGACTTAGCAGGTTTTGCTGCATCCACTTACAAAAGAGGAATTGAATTTATTTATTTTCCAACCACATTATTAGCAATGGCAGACGCTTCTATTGGTGGAAAAACAGGGTTTAATTACCAATTTTTAAAAAATAACATAGGTACTTTTACGCTTCCAAAAGCTGTTTTTTTGGATACTACTTTTTTAGCAACCCTACCTAAAACAGAATTAGATTCTGGAATTGCTGAAGTATATAAGCACAGTATAATTGGTGATGTTGATTTATGGAACTACTTAAAAGTAAATTCGAAAGACCTA
>CALKFX010000128.1 GCA_938084875.1 uncultured Flavobacteriales bacterium
AATGGATTGGCTCATTTTATAAACACCATTAAAAACAGAATAAATAGCATTTACTACTTCATTAGAATCAAAATTTGATAGTCCATACGTTATAGAGTCTATATTATTTACTTCAATTATTAAGTCAGGTTCAGATTTAAAAAATTCGCTTTTAATTTCAGCTGCTAATTCATCTAGTTGATTTAAAAAATCTTTACTATCCACTACAATCTTAGCTACAGATTCTATTGGAATAGCATTTCTTAGGCTTCCTCCATCAATCTGAGAAAGTTGAAGATTATAATTTAGTGCTAATGCTAAAATTCTATTCATGATTTTATTGGCATTCCCTCGTTCTAAATGAATATCCATTCCAGAATGACCACCTTTTAATCCTTTTACTATAATTTCAAATCCAATACCACGTGATATCTTTTCTTGCTTGTAAAGTTTTGAAGTATTGGTATCTATTCCACCCGCACATCCAATACTAAACTCATCGTCGTCTTCGGTATCAAGATTCAATAATATTTCTCCTTCTAAAATTCCCTTTTCTAGTTCAAAGGCACCAGTCATACCAGTTTCCTCATCAATAGTAAACAATGCTTCTATAGATGGATGTTGAATTGTACTACTAGCTAAAAGTGTCATTATTGTGGCAACTCCCATTCCATTATCTGCTCCCAATGTTGTTCCCTTTGCTGTTACCCAATCTCCATCAATATAACTTTGAATTCCCTGAGTTAAAAAATCAAATTCTGTATCTGCATTTTTTTGGTGAACCATATCCAAATGACTTTGGATAATTACGGTTTTTTGGTTTTCGCTTCCCTTAGATGCAGGTTTTTTTATAATTACATTTCCACATGGATCTACATAGGTATTTAAGCCGAGCTTAAGACCAAAGTTTTTAATAAACTCTATCACTCTTTGCTCTTTTTTGGAAGGTCTTGGAACAGCATTTAAATCCTCAAAATTATTCCATAGTTCAACTGGCAATAAATCTCTTACTTTCATTTTAAATCTCTTTTAAAAATTTTATAACCCCCATAATCTTTTACAACTTTTAAATTTTTAGCTTCTTCTAGCTGTTTAATTTGCTTATTGTTTTTAGCAACAAAATATGCTACTCTATCGAGTTCTCCGTTAATTAACCAACTAAGAACATAACTGTTGAATGTTATTTTTTCTTTTCTATTTAAGTCATTTAATGAACTTGAGTTGAAAATATCTCTTAAAATCTCATTTTTCTTGTGGTAAAGAAAATCTGTTGACGTCAAAGGTTCAAATTCCGAATAAAAGTAATGCGCATAACTCTTATAACCTACAGTTGTTATATACTTTTTTTCCTTGGATTTTTCCTTGTAAAAAGAAATTACTGAACCTTGAGTTAAATTTTCAATTTTAGGTATGGTATACTTACTCATCAAAGAAAGAAATAAGCCAATAATTAAAGAGTAGGAAACTAAAGAAAGTAAAATTTTAGTTTCAAATATTGTAAGCCAAATAATACTCCCTAAAATAAATAGAGAGGGAATAGTCCATTCCCAACCAATCCAATTCAATTCAATATTCAACAGCTTTTGGATATATAAATCATTAACCGAATTAATTAAAAACACCTTATGGTGAATTAAAACATAAAATCCAACCATTAAAATTAATCCTATAAAAATACCGGTAAATGATAATGAGTATTTTAATATCCAGTGAAAAGATTTGCCCATATATAGTTTATATATTTCAATGGAAGCTAAAAAAGATAATGGCAGGTATGCCATAGATGAGTAATGAACTATTTTGGTGCTAACTATTGTAAATAAAATTAAAATCACCCATAAAACAATCCTCATCATTTTTTCAAAAGCAATGCCTGAACCAGAATCCATAAAACTATTTCTAAAAGCAAAAAAAGAAAAAGGAATGCAACCAAAAAGAACAACTAAAAAATGGTAATAAATAGGCTGTTTATGTCCCGCAACTGGATGTGAGAATAATTCTATTTGGTACAGAAAAAACTCAATTAAGAACAAAGGACCTTTATTTAATAACTCAAAAAAGTACCATGGAGAAGAAACCAAAATAATCGTTATAAAGAAGAACAATACATGCTTAAATGGAACTTTTATTTTATATAATATTAAGTAAATGAAACAAGATAAAAATACTATTAAAAATCCTACTGGGCCTTTACATAGAATAGCTAGCCCAGCGAAAAAACTAGATAAAAAAATATATTTGATGTGTTTAATCCTAATGTATGAAAAGAAAAAATAGATAGATAAAAAGATGAATAAATTAAAATATGGATCAATAATCCCAGATCTAAAATAAAGATTAGGTAAGAATCCTGCTAAAAAAATAACAGACCATATCCATCCAAAAGTTGTGTTTTTTAATCGCGATCCAATTTTAAAAAGAATAATTGGAATTAAAATAGATAGTATTGCATTAGGAAATCTTGCAGCAAAGCTAGTTATCCCAAATATTTTAAAAGAAATTGTTTGAATCCAAAAAAATAAAGGTGGTTTTTCATGAAATGGTTCAAAATTAATCATTACTTGTGAAAAATTATTTGACAATAACATTTCTCGAGACGACTCAGCAAAATTAATTTCATCCCAATCAAATAAATTAAAATCTCCAATTGTTGAGAATATCAAAATACAAGCATAACAAGAAAAGAAAAGTAATGGTTTTAGATTTATTTTTAAGAGGTTCATTCTAATCTTAAATCTTATTTTTATTAAATAATAAAGGTTCTATATATTTGAAAGTCAATATGGGAATTAATGATCCTATAAAAGCCCCGGCTAGAACATCG
>CALKFX010000129.1 GCA_938084875.1 uncultured Flavobacteriales bacterium
GTTAGTATCAAAAGAATTATTTAATAAAGTTCAAATTGAACTGCAGAATAGAAAAAGAATAAAAAATAAGCCAATAAAACAAAATGAATTATTACCACTTCGAGGCTTCTTAAAGTGTAATTGCTGTGATTCAAATTTGACTGGAAGTGGTTCTAAAAGCAAAACAGGAAAGAAACACTATTACTATCACTGTAACCCCAGAAAAGGCTGTAATGAAAGGTATAGAGCAGAAACAGCTCACGAAAGTCTTAATAAAATTTTCAAAAAATTAAAACCTGATAAAGATGTATGCGAACTATTTGAACTCGTTCTAAAAGATAAGTTTGAAAACTCAGAAAAATCCAATAAAACTTTAATTGAATCATTGAGCAAAAAAATTGAAAGAGTAAGAAATAGAAAAAACTCACTCTTAGATAAGTTCATTGACGAATCTATAAGCAAAGAGGTTTATTCAAATAAAGACAAAGAGCTAACTAATGAGATAATTGATTATGAGAACCAAATAAGTCAACTTAACAACTATGAAAAAGACACTAAAAAGTTTATAGACTATGGATTATATGTATTAAAGAACCTAAGTTCATTCTTCAATAATGCAAAAGTTTTGACTAAACAGAAGATTTTGAGTTCGATATTTAAAGAAAAGTTAGTTTTTAAGGACGAAGAGTATCGAACTCCTATTTTAAATTTTGGAATTGAGCTTATCTACAAGAGTATCAATGTTTTAGAAGATAATTTAAACAAAAACGGGAGACAATCTTTTGACTATCTCCCGCTAAGTACCCGAGGCGGGACTTGAACCCGCACGACCAGATGGTCACAAGATTTTAAGTCTTGCGTGTCTACCAATTCCACCACTCGGGCATTTACTTAAAATAAGTAAAATGAAGCGAAAGACGAGATTCGAACTCGCGACCCCGACCTTGGCAAGGTCGTGCTCTACCAGCTGAGCTACTTTCGCATGTTAAAGAACAATTGGGTGCCAAAAATAATTAAATTTTAATAAAACTGTTAGAAAATTAACTACCTAATTTTTTTTTTATATCATTTAATAAAACCAAAGCCTCAACAGGCGTAAGAGAATTGACATCTAAATTGTCTATTTCGTTCCTAATATCGCTTAAAATAGGATCATCTAACTGAAAAAAACTTAACTGTTGGTGGTCTTCGTTTTCTATTGTACTTATTTCTTTTTTAGAGTTTTGAGTTTTATCTAATTCTAAATTTTTTAAAATTTTCTCTGCTTTAGAAATTATCTTTTGAGGCATTCCAGCAACTTTTGCTACATGAATTCCAAAACTGTGCTCGCTTCCCCCTTCAACCAATTTTCTAATGAAATGAATTTTTTTATCTATTTCTTTTACCGAGACATTGTAATTTTTAATCCTGTTAAAGGATTTAGTCATATTATTTAGTTCGTGGTAATGGGTTGCAAACATGGTTTTTGGTTGAAATTTTGGGTTTTCATGTAAAAACTCTGCAATTGACCAAGCAATGGATATACCATCATAAGTGCTAGTTCCCCTTCCAATTTCATCTAATAAAATAAGACTTCTAGAAGAAATATTGTTCATAATACTTGAAGTTTCATTCATTTCCACCATAAAAGTAGATTCGCCAGAAGAAATATTATCATTTGCCCCAACCCTAGTAAACAATTTATCAATTACCCCAATATTTGCAGATTTAGCTGGTACAAAACAACCTATTTGTGCCATTATCAAAATTAAAGCAGTTTGTCTTAAAAGTGCAGATTTCCCACTCATATTTGGACCTGTAATCATCATTATTTGTTGTAGCTTATTATCTAAAAAAATATCATTTGGAATATAAGCTTCTCCAACAGGAAGAAACTGCTCTATAACGGGGTGTCTGCCATCTTTTATATCAATTTTTAGACTATCGTTAATTACAGGCTTAGAGTAATTATTTATTTTAGAAACATTGGCTAAACCATGAATTACGTCTAAATATGCAATACACTTTGCATTAAAAACTATGTCCTCAATATCTGGTAAGACAACGTCAATTAGTTGTGAAAAAATCTCAGATTCTAACTTTAATATTTTCTCTTCTGCTCCGAGAATTTTCTCTTCATATATCTTCAACTCTTCTGTTACATATCTTTCTGCTGAAGTAAGTGTTTGTTTTCTTATCCACTGATCAGGCACTTTGTCTTTATGGGTATTTCTAACTTCAATAAAATAGCCAAAAACATTGTTAAATGCAATCTTTAAACTAGGAATTCCTGTTTTTTCAATTTCTCTTTTTTGAATATCTAACAAAACTGATTTAGCATCTGAAAGTAAATGTCTTAACTCGTCTAATTCATTGTGAAATCCTTCTTTTACAACTTGTCCCTTGCCAACAGCTATTGGAGCATCTTCATGTAGAATTTCTTCAATTATCTGAATTGTTTTTGAATTGTCCTTTAAATTATTAGCCCAGAAATTAAGTTGCTTTTGATTCAGAGAAAATAATTTTTCTTTTACTGGAATAATTGATTGTAATGACTTTTTAAGCTGATTTAACTCTCTTGGAGATGTTTTTAACACCGCCAGCCTAGATGACATTCTTTCTAAATCTCCAATCTCTTTAAATTGACTTTTAATAAACTCAAAAAGTTCTGAATTATTAATGAAAAACTCAACCGTTTCCAATCTATCTCGAATTTTCTCAGCTGAAATTAATGGAAATAAAAGCCATTTTTTCAACAATCTTGCACCCATAGCTGTTGAAGTCTGGTCTAAAACCTCTACCAAAGTATGGCCATTGTGATTGGTAGAATATATTAGTTCCAAATTTGAAACAGTAAAATCATCCATCCACAGATGTTTGCCCTTTTCTATTCTCTGAATACTTGCAACATGACTTGTGTGATGGTGTTCGGCAGTTGTAATATAATGGAGAACTGCTCCGGCCGCTACAATGGCCAAATTCATATTTGAAATTCCAAAGCCTTTCAAAGACTTGGTTCCAAACTGAATATTTAATTTTTCTAGAGCAAAATCATTTTGAAAAACCCAATCGTCTAATCTAAAAGTGTAGGCCTTAGATTGGAAATTATCTTGA
>CALKFX010000130.1 GCA_938084875.1 uncultured Flavobacteriales bacterium
CCCTGATCTTAATGCAAGAGGCATTCCACCACCTGGATGAACTGTCCCTCCCACATAGTACAAATCTTTTATTTTTTGATCTTGATTTTGCTTTCTTTTCATGATTGAATAAATAGAATTCTGGTGATTGCCATATAATGAACCTAAATAAGAACCTGTTTTCTTAGATAATTTATATGGAGTCAGGATTTGTTCAAATTCTATTAAATTTTCAATATTTACTTCAAATTTATTGTAAACATTTTCGATAATTAAGTTTTTTATTAATTTAATTTGATTATCTGAAATTAGATTTTTTTGAGATGGAACGTTTATCATCACAAACCAATTCTCGGAGCCTTTTGGTGCATGTTTAGAGTCAATTTTAGATGAAATATTTATATAAATCGTTGGATCTTTGGGTATAGTTAAGTCCTTAAATATCTCTGAAAATTCTTTTTTATAATCTTCTGAAAAAATAATATTATGTAGTTTAAGTTGCTTGAATTCAGATTTTATTCCCCAGTAAAATACAATTGCAGAAGTTGATAATACAGTTCTTGACTTTCTAGACTCAATTCCTAATAAGTGCTGGGTGGTGTAATAATCTATATTTGAAATCAGCTTTTTAGTAGAGAATCTTTTTCTGTTAGAAAATATTTCAATTTTACTTTTGAGAACATTTATTTTTTCAATTTTACAATTAAATTCAAACTCCACACCTAAGTCCAAACACAGACTTTCTATAGCTTTGGGAATATTAAAAATCCCACCTTTTGGATAGAATCCCCCCAAAACCATCTCAACTACAGCTAGCTGATTCATAAAAGCTGGAGTTTTATATGGTGAAGATCCTGTATAGGTAGCAAACCTATTCATTATTTTTTCTAATTCAGGATTTTTCAACCTCCTATTATAGCTAGCCATAGATTTAAAGATATTTGAGAATCCAGAGGTTGATATCCATTTTACTGCATTTTTTATAAAATTTAAGTCTATTTTTAAATCTCCTTTTAAAAAAACTTCTTCCGATATCTTATAAATATTTTCCCACTTTTTAAAATAATTTAAAAAAATATGTTTTTCAACACCTAGCTCTTTTTCAAAATTCTCTGCAGTATCCTCTAAATCCCCTAATACATCTACAAATTTCCCATTATCAAAAAAATATCTAGTCACATTATCTAATTTAATGTAACTAAAATAATCTCTTGGGTTTTTGCCGCATAATATAAATAGATCGTCAAACCAGTCGGGATAAGTCAATAAACTAGGACCGGTATCAAACTCATATCCATTTTTTTTAATACTTCCTGCTTTGCCTCCAACATTATTATTTTGTTCTAAAATTTTAACTTTTATTCCTTTGCTGGCCAAAATAGCTGCACAAGACATCCCTCCTATTCCTGATCCTATTATAGTTATATTCATTATAATTTTAGTAACTTGAAACTATATCATCCCCTCTTCTATCTGCTCCACCAATTAATTTATTTCCTTTTCTAATTACAGCATCAACTCTATTCATAGAGTTAACGAAATTAAGTTGATGATTCATCGCTTTTAACTGAGAAATTAGATTAGAATCTTTGGCAATTTCTTTCTCTAATTTAATTTCATCAGGATACCACTGGTGATGAAATCTTGGAGAATTCACTGCTTGTTCAATATTCATATCATAATCTATAACATTAATAATTGTTTGAAAAATAGCAGTTATAATTGTGGAACCTCCGGGGGTTCCTAAAACCATAAAAAGATTACCATCTTTTTCTAATATAGTTGGTGTCATAGAGCTTAGCATTCTTTTACTAGGTTCCACAGCATTGGCTTCTCCACCAATCAAACCGTACATGTTTGGGTAACCAGGTTGAATGCTGAAATCGTCCATTTCATTATTCAGTAAAAAACCTGCTCCGTCAACAATTATTCCACTTCCGAAAGATCCATTTAAAGTTGTGGTAAGCGAAGAAGCATTCCCATATTCATCCACAATAGAAAAATGAGTAGTTTCTTCACTTTCTTTTAAATTGAATTCTCCTGCATAAATATCACTACTTAAAAGTGTAGAATCCATATTTATTTTATCACTCCTTTTTTGAAGATAAGAAGAGTTCATTAATAATTTTTCTGGGACATTATAAAAATCTGGATCACCAAGGTGTTTTGCTCTATCTGCAAAGGAAAGTTTTTCAATTTCTGTCATTACATGAATAGATTTTAAAGAATGGAAACCAAAATCTCGCAACGGAAAATTCTCAGCCA
The DNA here is from genome assembly GCA_938084875.1 of uncultured Flavobacteriales bacterium. GTDB lineage: Bacteria > Bacteroidota > Bacteroidia > Flavobacteriales_D > Parvicellaceae > MED-G20. The sequence continues at coordinate 2,245 of CALKFX010000130.1, forward strand.
TTTTTAACATTTGTGTCAAAAGAATTCCTCCACTTGATGGAGGAGACATACTTATAATTTTATAGCCCTTATAAAAACTTATTATAGGATCTCTCCAAATACTATGGTAAGAATCTAAATCTTGTAGAGTAATTTTCCCACCATTGAGACTCATCTCTTTAACCAACATTTTAGCAGTTTCCCCACTATAAAACCCAGCTCTTTTATGGTCTCTAATAAGAATGAGAGTCTTGGACAACTGTGGAAGAAAAATTGAATCACCTTCGGAATAATTTTCTTTATAATATCCTGAATTCTTATTTATGGAACCCTTAGTTTTATTAAATCGATTTAGTTTATCGGCCTCCAATCTTGTTAATTCAAATCCATTGGTTGCCAAATCAATAGCTGGCTGTACTAATTCTTCCCATGGTAGTTTACCATGTTTTTCATGAATATTTACCATTCCATCTACTGTGCCAGGAACCCCTATTGCAAGATGGCTGTAAAGACTTAAATCCTTAACCACTTTATTGGTAGAGTCTAGATACATATTTCTTGTTGACGTTAAAGGTGCTTTCTCTCTAAAATCTAAAGAAGAGCATACACCATCATTGGTTCTGTAAACAAGGAAACCGCCTCCACCAATATTTCCCGCTGAAGGGTAAACTACTGCCAATGCAAATTGAACAGCAATTGTTGCATCTGCAGCATTACCACCTTTCTTTAAAATATTTATACCGACTTCACTTGCTAATGGATGTGCGGAAACAACCATTGCTTTTGAATCAACTTTTTTTGTAGTATTAATATTCTGAGAACAAGAAATACAAGATGAGATAAGAAATAAAAAAATTATTCGAAATATATTAATCAAGGATGATGATTTTTTGAAAACTTAATGAATTTCTATTTTTAATCTCTGCTATAAAATGACCTTTAGGAAGAGAAATAGTATACTTATCAAAAGGGTTTACAGAAAAGGAATTCTTGACTAGCTTACCAGAAAGCTCAAATATTTTAATGCTAACAAGCAGATTAGAATAATTATTTAAAAAAATATTTCCAGTAGATGGAATTGGGTAAATTTTTAAAAAATTATTTAATATTAAGCTATTATCTGAAACTATTCCAACATAAACAGAATCTAATAATTGACATCCATTATTATCACTTAAATTTAATGTGTAATAATCGTTGGATAAGTATAAAATTATTGAATCATTTATATTGGGATTATGTAACCATGAATAAAAGTAGGGTGAGGTTCCACCAACTCCACTAGCAACTACCGATCCATCAAAAAATCCTGAATCAGATTCTGGAACAACAGTATAAGTCAATTCTAAAGAATCTGGCTGGTTAATTAATATGTTTATAGTATCTGAATTACAATTTGTAGAGTCCTTTAAATAAAACTGGTAATTACCAATTGAAAGGTTTTCAAACAAAGAATCGCTGTAAATAATTCCGTTCATTACATAACTAAATGGTGAAAAACCAGAAGTTGGACTTAACTCTACTGTTCCATTAGAATCGCCATAACACAATACATCTTGATAAGAATAATTAACGAAAATAGAATCTGGAGATAAAATATTAAAATAAAGAGAATCTGAACAAAAAGTATTATTTACAACAACCCAATAAGGACCTGAACTAAGTTGTGAATTAATATTTTGAGTCGCATTGTTGGACCAACTATAATTTGTTGTCGAAGGATTATTTGGAAAAAGCTCAATTTGACCATCGTTATTATAAAAACAACTTTTATTACTAACAAAGGAACTGTCTATAACTGGAAAACCTTCATTAATAAAAATAGAATCTTCAACTATACAACCATCTGAATGGGTAATAATTACATGTTGCATTCCCGAAGGAAGATTGGTGGCATGTTTTATTAAAGAACCATTATCCCAAAGGTAAGTACAAGTACTAAATTGACACACACATCCAGAACTAGATACTGTAGCAGTACCTGTAGAATCACCAATGCAATTATTATGGATTATATTTCCGAAAGAAATTACATATGGATCATATAATTGAAATTGATGATATTCAACACAATTGTTGGTATCGGTTATAAAAAGAGTATGAATTCCTTGAGAAACATTTTTTAGCGTATCCCCTGTTGTACCATCGGACCAAAGATATGTATTTGGATGATTATTAATAATGGATGGAAAAACAGAGCCATCGTTAAAGTTGTTACACGACGGTTGGGTTATATTCCAGCTAGAAATCATATTAGAATTAGGACATAAAGAAAGATTTCTTGTGTAATTCCCAGAAAAAGATGTTCCCATGTAAGCTCCCCAAGCAATGCCTCTGTATGGGGTACTAAAATTGGTATTCGTTCTATTAAAATAAAAACCTTTCCAGGCGCTTGGATTAAGACTGTCGTACTTATAAGTATAAATAAATTCAACAAGTCCATCCTCATCTAAATCTGCTATTAGAGGTGAGCATCCAAGATTAATACCTGCATTAAGTGAAGTAATATCCATTACGCTATCATTCTGAAAATCTATCATCTTTAATTGATGAGAAAAGTAACTACTTATATAGTTTACACTAAATAAGACTTCGTCTTTACCATCCCCATTAGCATCAAAAGCTGAGGAAGATGAGAAATGCATACTACCTATACTGTCTATCCAAGAAATTTCTCCAGTTAAACCATCTATCATAACTTGATAATAATCAAAGTAGGTAGGAGTTGTACCGCGATATACAACAGTAAAAATATCAGGTATTAAGTCACCACCGGTAAAATTACCAATTGTTGGAGCTGCGCTGGATTCACAACCAGGAAAGTTTTTAGACCAAAGTATTTGAAAGTTTATTCCGTCAAAAGCAAATAATTCCCCAGAAAAAGACTGAACTATGATATCAATATATCCATCGTCAGAAACATCTGCTAGTGAAGCTGGAGCGATAAATCCTTTAGTTGGATGTGTAGTTAAAGTGATGGAAGAAGAAATATTTCCGTTTAATAAATCTGTAAAATTGGTAATGTACATGCCACCACCATGCTGTTCGCCACCAGTTCCAAATACAATACTTTCTGAATTTATGACACCGCTTTGAGAAAGAATTACTGGTGAACTATATATTTCAGCACTGTCAGGACTTACGGCTTTTGCAATTAAATCTCCAGTTGCTCCACTTATTAGCATTAAATATCCTGGTGGTCTTGGATCAAAAGGAGCAGCTTTGTGATCACCTCCATTTGTAACTAAAATATCTTGGACATTATCTCCATCAAAATCATTACAAATTTGAGAAGAATAAAAGTTGTATAAACCAGAATCTGCAGGATTTAATCCAGAATTTTGGGGGAAGAATTCCCAAATAATACTACCGTTTGAACCATCTATTGCATATAGCTGAGCATTTCTTCCACCTATAAAAACATCTGGAATAGAATCGTTATTAATGTCGTTAAAAACTGCACTTGTGAAAATTTCATCTGGGGTTGGAAGATTCCATAATAACTGACCAGAAACACCATTCAATGCAACAACTCCAAAAGTACTGTATGTAGAATCAGTTCCCGCACCAATAACAATATCTTTAGTTCCATCTGAATTCAAATCAGCAGCTCTTGGAGAAGACAAAGTAGAAACGGAGTCAATTAAGGTAGACCACGAGTATTGTGAATAGGTAGGTCTTAAATTAACACCCAGCATAATTATAACAAATAATATTTTAATTGTTCTAGACAAATTTTTAAATTGTTTTTATTCAAAAATAGACATAATATTTTGTGGCTGGATAACTGTTGAATCTAATTTCATTAAAATTGAAAGTTTTAAATAAACTTTGACTTATTAAAAGTTAATTATGGAAAATAATTTACAAAAAAAGAAGTTGTAATCTAATAAATACTAAATTTGAATTTCATATTACTATCACTTAATTTGGTTTTTACTTTTGGGTAAAATTAAAAGGGAACAATGTTAAATTCATTGACTGTCCCGCAACTGTAAGTTGATTATGTTTTGTTAAAATGCCACTGTATTAATATGGGAAGGCTAACAAAATTTTCAACAAGTCAGGAGACCTGCCTCTTTAAGTTTTAGATAGCTTTCGTGGATTGAAGCTTTTCTTGTTATGGATAGTAGTTGGTGTAATTATTTAAAAACCACCTACTGCAACTTTAATTTCACGTTTTGCTGTTAAATGATAAATAACAGATGTGAAATATTTTATATTCTTTTTTATAACCATATACTCAATAGGAATTTATTTTCCTCAAAAAAATGATACTTCAAAGCATCTCCAAACTTTTGAAAAAAGAACTTCGAATTTACTTATAAACGAGGATTTTCTAAAGACTAATAAATATCTTCATTTATCCCAGGAAAGATCTAATGAAACGATAGATCAGATTTTGGAAGGCGAAACTATAAATTATCTAAAACATTACGGACCAGGAACATTATCAAGCATATCCACAAGAGGAGGAAATGCTCAACAGACTTCATTAATTTACAATGATTTTGTAATAAATAATCCATTAAATGGAATAGTAGATTTTTCAACAATTCCATCTGTATTTTTCGAATCTGTGAGTGTATTGTACGGTATTTCAAATTCAAACTTGGCCAATGGAGCATTAGCTGGAGCTGTAGTACTTGGTGATAATCACAATGGGAAATCATTTATTGAGGCAGGAAATGTGCAAGGTTCATTTCAACAAAACTCAAATTTTCTTAAAATTAACTACTCTAAAAGCAAATTAGAGACTTCTATAAAATTGTTTAGAAAAAGTGCACTTAATAATTATTCATACCTAGATCTAAATGAGCAAAAGAAAAACCAAGAAAATGCATCTCTTGAGCATCATGCATTAATGAGTTCTACAAGAATTTCGTTGGGTAAAACTGATTTTAAAGTTATTTATTTTGGGCAAAAAATAGATAGAGAAATCCCCAGTGGTCTTTTAGAATCACCAAGTAGTGCATTTCAAAACGATATTAATCACAGGGTTTTTAGTTCTATAAAACATAGATTTTCAAATGCATATGTACAATTAAAATCTGCGTACTATGATGAGAAAAATATCTATACAGACTCTATTAGAAATGTTTTTGGAAATAATCCTTGTAAAACATTTATAAATCAGATTGACTTTTCCAAATCAATTAACAATTTCAATATTTTAAAAATTAATTTGACCAACTCACTAGCTAGTTCAAATGGTAACAATTACTTAGATATTGCAGAAATAAATAGAACTTCAATAACTGGATCTTTTAAGGTTAATAATCCAAAGTATAGATTAAAACATCTACTTACAACTAGTTTGCTGTTCGACAAGAAATATCATTCACCATTCACCTTTTCTTACTCGTTAAAAAGAGAATTTCACAATAATTTCAATTTATATTTTAATGGTGGTAAAGTATATAGGTTTCCAACTATCAACGATCTTTTTTGGAATCCTGGTGGTAATTCAAATCTAGTTCCTGAGGAGGGATATACTAGCGATATTGGAATAATTTGGAATAAGAAAATTCACAAATTAATTTTTTCATTTGAACCCTCTATCTACTCAAGATGGATAGATAATTGGATACTTTGGCAACCAAATGGAGGTTTTTGGTCTCCAATGAATGTTAAGAAAGTATGGAATCGTGGACTTGAAACAAGTTCTAAAGTTCATTTTATCAATAAAAAAATATCCTATGTTTTCTCTCTTAAAACTGCTTATAATCTAAGTACCAACATTGAAGTTTACAACTCTAATAATAATTCCCTAGACAAACAACTTATATATACCCCTCACTACAAATTAGTATTTAAAAGTCAAATAATTTATAAAGAGTTCTCTTTCACCTATTTACATAACTATACAGGATACGTATTTACTTCAAGGGATAACGAAAACTTTCTTCCCTCATTTAATCTAGGAAGGTTGTTTTTAAGTTTTAGAGTTAAATTGAAAAATAATTCTGCAAAAATATTTTACAAGATCAACAACTTATACAACACCAATTATCAAGTGGTTATGAATAGACCTATGCCTTTGATAAATCATGAAATAGGAATCAATTTTAAAATAAAAAATAAATAATGAAAAAAATAAATTACCTTCTTATCATTCTTTCAATAGCTTTTGGAAGCCTTAACGCTCAAATGAATGTTGCAGACTTTGAAAACCTTACTCTTTCCTCAGAATCTTATTGGGATGGATCAGATCTATCTGGCACTCACAATAATTCCATGTTTACTACTATTTTTAGTTCAGGTGATTATAATTTTAATAACACATATGATACTACTTGGGGATCTGCATCAGGTTATTGGTCATCTGGTTGGGTATACTCCAATATGACCGATAGTTCCACTTCTGGATTTACCAATCAATATAGTGCTAAAGCTGGAGGTGGTTCTCTAATAGGACTAACTGGAACTAACTATGCTATTGGAAAGCCAAATTCTACAATTGTATTTAATAATCCTGATGGACTTGGTATAAATATCACCAATAGTACTTACGCTGCCAATAGTATGAGAGACGGAGATGCATTTGCAAAGAAATTTACCAATGCTGACCAGGACTATTTTAAGTTGAATATTTATGGGTATTATAATGGTTCTATTTCCGATAGTACAGAATTTTATCTTGCTGATTTCACCCATGCTGATAGCTCATTAGATTATATTGTTACAGATTGGCAATATGTTGAATTATTACCTGGACCGCATGATAGTGTAAGTTTTGATTTATCTTCAAGTGATGTAGGTGCTTTTGGAATGAATACACCTGCCTATTTCTGCATAGATAACGTAGGAAATTTTCCATTATCGGCAGTTGAGAAAACTAAAAATAAATTCT
>CALKFX010000131.1 GCA_938084875.1 uncultured Flavobacteriales bacterium
AACGGTGTAAGTAGTAGTAGCAGTTGGTGTGAAAGCAGTAGCATCAGTAATATTATTATCCCAAGCATAAGTTACAGCACCAGAAGCTGTTAAAGTAACTGGATCGCCGTCACAAACAGCGACATCAGCCCCTGCATCTACCGTAGGTGCAGTTTGTGAGCTTATAACTACGTCAAATGTACTAGTTGCTCCACAAGTATTTGTAGAGGTTGTGTAGGTAACAGTATAAGTTCCGTCTGTACTATTTGCTAAGTCAATTGAACCAGTTGCAGGGTCTAAAGCCAATCCAGTTGTTGAACTAAATACTCCCCCTTGAGTCCCAGCAACATTTGCAGTTGGATTATTATCACCTGCACAGTATGAAGCTTTTGTATAGCTAAACGTTGCATCTTCAGTTAGTGATGCATCTACAATTGCAGTAACACTTTTTCTATTAGGATTTTCACCACAATAAACTCCCGAACTCTGTATCCCACTATTAGAACTTGCAGAGCCTGCATAATTTATTCCGTATCTTCCAGCTATATTGTTTTCAACAGCTTTTAACTCATCGTCAGTTATAGCGGCTCCGTATATTATCAACTCCACGATTTTTACATTTGAAAGTTCCCCGCCATTGCTATAACCATTTAAGTTAAAGCCGTTGGGTGGATTAACACTTCTAGTTGCATTGTTTTGATAATAAGGAAATTGTGTTCCATTGCTGTAGAACAAATTTGAAGTATTGGACGCATTAACAGATGAATGAATCATCGGATTAGCATTTGAAGGAGATATTCCTGGATATACTTTCCAAGTATCGTAATGAAAAACATCCATTTGATTACCCCAAAAACCATGTAGCCAATTATTATTGCCCCCAAAAACTCTATTACAATTATTGTTTGTCAATTGAGCAGCACTTATTATAGTTAATGGCCAATTAAGAACATTTGAAGTCATCCTTAATTGATTGGATGTTGTAAAGTTTAATGTAGGCATAGAATTAACTCCGCTAATTAATAGCTCAGGTTGTCTAGAAGCAGTACTATGAGTAAAATCTCTTGAATTTCCACTTTGGTCATATATAGTTTTAACATAACCAGTAGAAGAACCAAGCCAGCCTTGTATTGCAGTAACATCAAGTTCTCCATTAGAAGTAAATCCAAAATCTTGTTCTGCATTGTCACTTGATCTTCTGAGTTTTATGGCATTACCACTATAACTACCTACTAATTTTCTTAATCCAACCGCTAAAGCAACAGGCGCATCTGCAAAGTCTCCTACGGGAGCTGCGTTGCCCGCAATAGAAGAATAGTAAAAAGTAGAATCAGCACTTAAAGAACCAGTAGTAAATGAATTTCCATAATAAACAGGAACAGAATCGTTAGCACTTGAATACCAAACTAAAGTTGCTCCAGTATCCACCGGGGCTGAAAAAGTAAAAGTTCCAGCGCAATGGCTTACGTCGTTTATGTCTGGAACAGATGGGTTTTGAAGAACAGTTATTGTTAAATCTTTTGTTAAAGTAGAGTTGCCGCTAGTTGCAGTAACAGAATATGTTGTTGTAGCACTAGGAGAAACTAATAAGGTGTTATTTGAAGAGCCATCAGACCATGCATAAGTATAACCAGAAATTACCGGTAAAGAAGCTTCATTAGCAACAGGACTTGTTGTTGGAAAGTTAGAGCTTGGACTAGCTATGGCAATACGACCAACACTACCATCACCTCCAGCTTGACCACAGCCATTATTTGTTCCTTTACTTCCTTTATTAGCGGTAATTGAACCACTATTAGTTACAGAGGATGAAATAAAAATTGATCCCCCAGCGCCACCGCCGCCGCCGCCCATTCCGCAACCACTACCATTACTTCCATTGGGATTTGAGTTTGTTCCATTACCTGCATTTTCTCCATTGGATGAGATTGTCCCAGAATTAATTAAAGAACTTGAAGAAATAAAAATAATACCTGCTCCATTTCCTCCTTTTCCAGGTAAGTGACCATCTTCATCTGCGCCTCCTTCACCACCTGCTCCCCCAAATATAAGCTTTGTTAAATCAGCAATCCCAACAATATTTCCCCCGCTACCACCTGTGTGCCCAGATTGTGACCCTCCATTATTACCAGTGCTAGCATATCCTCCACCGCCACCACCTGCTGCATCTTGTCTGCCAGTTCCACCGCCGCCACCATTTCCGTTTGCACCATTCCAGACAGTTGAATTGGATCCATTCGAAGATCCTCCTTGAAAACCAATTCCGTAAATTCCTTCACCTTGAGCTCCGTTCATATTTCTATAGTGCTGACTTCCAGAAATTGAACTAAGATGACTTACGCCTCTATATCCAATTCCATTAACTGAAATGGTTCCCGAATTATTTACTTGTCCAGAAGCTCTAAAACATACGATTCCACCAGTACTACCATCCCAAGGGTGAGCTGTAACTGTTGCCCCTGAGTTAATAGTTACATTATTGTAATTAGGTACTTTTATAACCTGATGTTTTACTGTTGAAGAAGCGTTATAATCGTTTAACAAGCTCTCAGTAAAAGTTATAGTACTTGAACTTATTGAGCTTATAACTTTAAATTCATAAGTTCCAACACTATTATTAGAAGTATTGTCATCCTGCATAGTTATAATTAAAACTTCATCGTTTACTGCAAGTCCTGCAAGTGAATCTAATTGCAAAGTTGAAGAGCCAGAACTGTTTGACCCAGTAACTGTTGATCTAACACCGTCTGTATAATTAGTTCCTGTAGAAAACGTGATATCACCATCTAGCCCAGTTCCATAATATGCAGCAACTACACCTGCTGTAAGAGTTGCAGAATCACCTTCGCAGCTTGAAAGCGTTAGACTGTTGGAACTAAGAACTAGAGTAGTGTCTTGTGCGCTTAATGAGTAAAATGAAAAAGAGAATATTATTAATAGCGAAAGGGTAAGTATTTTTTTAATCATTTTGATTTTTTTTAAAAGTAATGTAAATGATATCAAATATAAGTATTTGAGTGCAATTTAAGTATCTGATAAGTGATAAAAATAATTAATTATAGATTAGAAATTACAAAGCCGAGTTTTTAAATGTGTTCAAAAAGTATAAAATAGATATCCAAAAAATGTATATTTGCTGTAGTTTTTATTAAAAAAAACACATTTTGGATCTAAAATCATATTTAATATTCACATCCATAGTTTGCTATTTACCAATTATAGTATTCCTTTTGAAAAATATATCAAAGGCAAAAAATAAAAACTTACGATTTCTATTATTACACTTTATCTTAATTGTATTGGTTTTAGTTTCAAGATTGTTGGATCATATAAACCTAATTTCTATAAACATAAGCTTTACTACAAGTATTATAATATTAGCTTTTTTAATGTATTATTTATATGTTGATAATTTAAAAATTAACAAATCTTATTTTCAAAAAAAATTATTAATTCCTTTAATTTTTTTTATAGTTATAAATTTATTAGACAATCAAATTTTTAGTGACTTTAAAATTAAAAGTTTTAAAATAATAAGGTTTTCTAATGATGTATTTATAACTATATCAAATATTTTAACTTATTTTCTTTTAATTCCATATATATTAACACTGATATGGATAAATATTCAAAAAACATATAATATAACTGCCAAAGCAACAATCGAAAAAAAAATCCTAAAAAAATGGATAATTCCTTATACGTTATTAAAAACCTTATTCTTTATTTTTTCTGCTTTTCCATCTAAATTATTAGGGGAAAATTTTGTTAACGTTTTTTATTTTATTAATTCGGTTATTTTATTTTTAATGGCAACTTATCTTTTATTTAGCCCAAAGCTGTTAGTTAATATTTCAAAATCATTTTCTTTGAAAACACCTAATCCTTTAAAAAGCAAAGAATTATTAGTCATAGACAATCTATTAAGTAAAAAGCAATATTTTTTAGATAATAAAATGCATCTTATAAAATTCACAGCAATTATTAACAAAAATCCAGTCCAAATCAGAAATATACTTAAGGAAAATAATTATGAAAACTTCAAGGATTATCTCAACTCTTTTAGAGCTAAGTATTTGAAAGACTTAATAGATAAAGGATTTTTAAACACCTACTCAATAGATACAGCATTGAAACAATCTGGCTTCAACTCCCATCAAACCATGTCTAGAACCTTTAAGAAACACTACAACACTACTGTTAAAGAATATTGGCAAAAAGTGAAAAGCACTTAATTTTTTGAGCTAAAATAAGCCAATCCAATTAACACAAATTGAATAGGCAACCTAACCCAAGAGGCTAAAAAACTAGAAACACCAATTGCTTGTTGAGCATCATCACTAAATGCCAAGTATATATTGGCAGGATATACAGCAATTAATAGCAATATAATTCCCCAAGAAGCATAAAAGCGTGTTTTTTTAATGATAATTCCAATTCCAAATAGTATTTCTAGAACCCCGCTAACATATATAGATTCTTTATGCAAAGGAAAACTTGGTGGCATAATTTTTAAAAAAAAAGAAGTATCTATAAAATGCTGGAACCCAATCCAAACGTATCCTATCCCCATTAAATAAATAAAAAGAGTTTTAAATTTCATTTTCTTTTTCTCCTTTTAGTTTTTAGCTGTTCAACATCTAACTTCCTAAGTTTTGGACCTTGACTTTGCAGGATAGTTATAGGCTTAAATTTAACAAGCCCATATGGAACACCTTCTTCAATATCTAAATTATTAGTATTAAGATGGGCCCTTGTATTATCTAAAAAAGTTTTCATTTTCTGAAAATCTTCTTTATTTGAAAAATATTTTTCGTTGTAAATAGGCCTTGCACAAGGCAAGATCTGGAAATGATATTTTTCCTTTTCCATATATTTGTGAACCCAAACAGGGATGTACTCTTTTTTAGAAATCAGAATATTATTGTCCGTTTTTTGAAAAGAAAGTCTAAACATTGCTCCACCATCTTTTCGCTCTGCACGTTGGTTAGAAACAAAATTCCCAAGGGAGAAAACTGTTAAAAATTCATGTTTGTTTTCTTTGCTGTAAACCATTGGCTGAATTACGTGAGGATGCGAACCTATAACTACATCTACTCCTAAATCTTGAAAAAAACGATTGTATTTTTTTTGATATGAGTTGGGGAAATCTTTATATTCATATCCCCAGTGAACAAAGACTACCAACTTGTCCAAGTCTTTATTTTTAGCATTTATTACATCTTTTTTAATTAAAACAGAGTCTACTAAATTCACATAAACAGGGTCAGAAAAAGGCAATCCATTAGTGCCATAGGTATAATTTAATAATCCAACTTTAATCCCCTCTTTAGTGAGCACCAATAAATTATTCTCCTCTCTATTTTTAACATCTTTAAAGGTCCCCGTATGTAAAATTTTTAAACTATCTAGCACATCTAAAGTTCTGACAATACCTTTATTCTTTCTATCGCAGGAATGATTGTTTGCTGTAACCAAGACATCCATTCCGCTGTTTTTACAAGCTACAGCCAATTCATCTGGTGAGCTAAATTGAGGATACCCCTTGAAAGGCTTACCCGCAAGAGTTACTTCCAAATTTCCAATTGCAAAATCTACTGAAGAAATTATATCCTCTAACGGGTTAAAAACTTCTGAATATTCGTATTGCTTTTTATTTTCTTGCCATGCTGATTTTATCTGAGGACCGTGGCCCATAATGTCTCCCATAAACAAAAAACTAATTTCTTGAGCGTTTGTAGAACTAGACCATAAAAAATAAAGTAGGTATAGAAAGCTAATTTTAAATACTGAGTTAAGCATCTTCGTCGTTATAGCATCTGTGTGTTTCTTCTTCAATTTGTTGAACGATTTCATAGAGCTCATCTTTAATATTGTCAAGATCTACCCCATTATTTACGGTAATAAATTCTTTGACTTTTTCTAATCTTAAATTGATGGTATCTATTGTCTTGGCAGTTAGTTTCATTCTTTTCCAGCAACGAATTTTAAAGAAATAGAGTTTACACAGTGTCTTGTGTTTTTTTCGGTTAACTGCTCTCCAATAAAAACATGTCCTAAATGACCTCCACATTCATTGCATAGAATTTCAGTTCTTCTTCCATCCGCATCTGTTATTCTCTTAACAGCACCTGTAATTTCATCATCAAAACTAGGCCAACCACAGTTAGATTTAAATTTGTCTTTAGAGAAGTAAAGAGGAGTTTCACACCTTCGACACAAATAAACCCCATTTTCATAATGATTGTTGTACTCCCCAGTAAATGGATATTCGGTTCCTTTGTATATAATAACCCTCTCTTCTTCTTTTGTAAGAGAATTGTACTTTTTATCACTCATAATGGTAGCGGGTTTAATTTTTTCTGTCTGGCAAGCTGTAATATTACTAATGATTAAAAAACCAATAGTAATAAGTGCGTTATTTTTCATTTGCAATAAAATTATTAAATAATTCATCAATTTTTGACGCGAGAATTAAATCTTTTTCAGTAATTTTTCTTTCATCGTGGGTAGTCAAGCTAACTTCAATAGTACAATAAGAACTTAGAATGTCAGGATGGTGGTTTTGAGCACTTGCTGCATTAGCAACTAGATTAAAAAAATCAACCGCCAAGTCAAAGGTTTTAAAAACAAATTTTTTGTGTATTTGCTCCTCTTTCTTTTGCCAATTAAACTTTTCAGTAAGCTCCTTTAATATTCTATAAGTCATTTTCTATTTTTTAATGTGTTAAGGTAGTTTTCAAACTTTTTCATCACCAATAAATGTGCTTTAGCTTGTGTAAACTTGTATACCAACCACGGAAGCCTTGGAACAAATTCATGAATGGCTGTAATAATATAATTTCCATCTAAAATAGATCTAAATTCTAACCATCCTCTATTGGTTCTTTTTGTTAGATAGCCACCTGTGATATAAAAAAGTTGTCTGTTTTTATCGCTTCTATTTTTAATATATTTTAATTGCAGGAGGCAAATTCCAAAAAGTTTAAATTCCAATAATTCCTTACTTTCTTCAGCAGTAATAGCTCTATTAAATATTTTACTAAGCCAAACGGGGTAGGACTGGGCAACCCAAAGAGCAGTTTTTTTACTAGGATTAGAAATTCTTTGTACACTCCTCACTGTATTTTTATCCTTAGTTTGAGCTAATCCAATTGGGGAACTTGGAATTTTAATATTTTTATCTAGAGCTCTTTGAATAGTTTCTTTAATGGGATAGTCTGGCAAATCCTTTAATACAAGTTTTGAACTTAAGGTCATATCGTGGCGAAGACTTTCAATTAAAGGAGAAACAAAATTACTATTAGAACCACTGAAAAGTCCGACCCATAATTTTGACATTCCAAGAGAAAAAAATGGTATCGAAAAAATCCATCTTCTCTTTTTCATTTCTCTAGCCGTTATTTTTAATATGTCCATGTAGGTCACAACTTCAGACCCTCCAATTTCAATTGGGTTATTGAAATAATTTTTATTCCCAATTATTTGATGAATACTTTTAAGGGCTACTCTTAAGTCAATGGGTTGATTTTTTGATTTTGTCCATTCCGGGCAAGCCATAATAGGCAGGTTTTTAACAAGTTTTGTAACAATTCTAAATGAAGATCCACCCGGACCAATTATAATCCCAGCCCTAACAGCGGTGACTGGAGTTGTTCTAGACCCGAGGACCTGCTCTACTTCAAACCTTGATAGTAAATGTTTGGAAATATTTAAATTGTCTTTTGGTAGTATTCCCCCAACATATACAATATGCTTTAAGTTGCAATTTTGTGCAGCTCTTGAAAAATTATCCGCTAAAAGTAAATCTGTATCCTCGAAATTACTTTGATTTAATCTTGTAGATGGCTGCATAGAATGCACCAAGTAAAGTGCATAATCTACACCTTCAAGCGCCTTATTACTACTAGATATAGAGAATAAGTCTACCATTCTCCACTCTACATCTGAACTTGAAGGAATTACTTTTTTTCTTGAAAGTGCTATTATATCATATTTGTCTTTGTAGGTTTCTATAAACCACCTTCCAATAAATCCAGTTGCTCCTGCAATAGCTAGTTTTTTTTTCTTTGACAATTTTCTTACTTAATTTTATTACCAACAATATCTGACTTTAATTTGGCAAATCATTTCCTAATCAAAGATTATTTTAGAAAATTAGCTTTATTGTTTAGTACCTTTCTTAAATGCCTTTAACTATTTATATTTATTTTGGTATATGAAAAATCAAATTGAACTTTTTTGGAAAGGAGTAAAATCTTATAGACAAGCTTTTACTTTTCTACTTAAAAATAAGTTATTGTATTTTTTTCTTTTTCCAATCGCATTTAATTTTATGATTTATTTTTCAGGACTTTCAGTATTGAATGAATTTAGGATGTTAATCAGTCAATATTTAGAAAGCTATTTAGAAGGTTTTGGAGCCTCTGAAGATTGGTGGATTTTATTTTTAAATAAATTCTTTTCTATTTCTATTTGGTTGATTTCAAAGGTTTTTTTCTTCTATATTTTTAGTCTATTTGGAGGTTATTTGACAATTATTTTTTTATCACCTGTATTTACCTATCTTTCTGAAAAAACAGCCTCAATTCAAAAGGGAATAACTTATAATTTTAATTTCACACAATTTATTAAAGACATTTTTCGAGCGATTATAATTTCAGCAAGAAACATTCTTGTCCAACTATTTATGATATTTGCACTCTTTTTAATTGGATTTATTCCAGTAATAGGCTGGGGAATTTCAATTTTTGGAAATTTATTAATAGTTTCTTATTTCTATGGGTTCTCTTTTTTGGACTACACCAATGAAAGACACCAACTGTCGATAAAAGAGTCTGTTAAAATAGTAAGAAGAAAAAAAGGTCTTGCAATTGGATTAGGGCTGGTTTTTTATCTATGTTTTTTTATTCCATTATTAGGTGGATTAATTTCCAGTTTTTTAGCAATAATTTCAGTTGTAGCAGCTACAATTTCATTAGAAGAAACTTTTGATATTTAATTATAACAGGGTTTTAATTATTTGAATCATAGAGTTAAATTCCTTTTCTTCATAAAGCCTTGTCAAGAAAACTATTTTTCCATTTTTATCTACAACAATATTTCTAGTAACACCAGCTCCTTCAATTGTGAAATCTGAAAATATTTCCCCATCTGGGTCGTAGGAAATAGGATACGTAACCTCCATCTTCTCAATAAATCGATCTACTTTTTCCTTTGCTTCTTTGGTGTCGACACCAATTAATAGAAAATCTTCATTCTTAAATTCTTGCCAAACTTTTTCTTCTAATTCTGGCATTTCTCTTCTACAAACACTACACCAAGACCCCGTAAACTGAATAACAACTACCTTGTTTTTCAAATTTTTATTAGTCCAAACCTCTCCACTTCTCATATTCATTTCCAAAGCAGGAAGAGGATCACCAACACTTACTTTATAGCCTCTGTTTGTTTCGTTTTGACAATTCACAAAACCATAAATTATTGTGAAAAGTAAAAAAGTAATGATTTTTATTAGTTTCATATTTTTTTGTCCGGTTTATTAGTTTTTCTTAATACCTTTTGCTAATTCTGTTGCCAGAAATCTGTTTTTGTCTGGTTGATTTAAATCTAAATCCGTTTTTATCTCTTAAGTTAAGGTGTTTGGTCTTTCTTCCCTGCACTCTTTCTCGCCATTTCTTCCAGTTTTTAAGAGTCATCTCCTGCTTCATTAGCATGATTACTTCTTTTTCTGAAATATTAAATTGGAAAAAAATAGCTTCGAAAGGAGTTCTATCTTCCCAAGCCATTTCTATTATTCTGTCTTTATCTATATCGCTTAAATTCTTCATTTAAAACTAATTATTTTCCATTCCATTCAATATCCAGCATTCAATTTTATCAATTAGCGTATCGTTAAGCACATCTATCAAACTGGAGTTTATGGCAGGTGTGAAATCTTCATCGTATGGCATTGTGCCTGCATTTATTTCAGACA
Organism: uncultured Flavobacteriales bacterium; assembly: GCA_938084875.1. Lineage (GTDB taxonomy): Bacteria > Bacteroidota > Bacteroidia > Flavobacteriales_D > Parvicellaceae > MED-G20. The sequence continues at coordinate 9,956 of CALKFX010000131.1, forward strand.
TAGAGTGGTCAATATTATCTACTATACTTTCAAAATCTTCTAAAACAATGCCAGCGTAATTTAGATTGCTGTTGTGGCAGCTAATACAATTATTTAAAAAAATGGGCTTGATTTCAGTTTCAAATAACGAGTTAGCTTCACAAGGCAAAGGTTCGTTAGTTTTGTCTTTACTACAAGAGAATAAACTTCCTACAAAAAGTAAAAACAAAAAACCATATGTCACATTTAATCTCATGTATTAAGTTTTAAAAGTTAAAAAAATTAACTTTATAAGCAAATATGAAAGTATTATTTAGAATAATCCTACTATGTCCATTCATATCTTTTGGATCTCTATTTGCTCAGGAGGATTGG